>MHWZ01000001.1:0-568 GCA_001825475.1 Candidatus Zambryskibacteria bacterium RIFOXYD2_FULL_43_10
GCTGCAACAATTTGAGAGAGTAATTTCCTCATCTTTTATAAGTATAGCAGATTTTATGTTTATTGCAACAGAGATTGCCTTCTTAGTTTTTTGTGGTAGGTAATGGCAAAACGGTGGGCTTCGGCGTCAAGTTGTAAAATTAAGTTACGAATTTCTTGTGGAAGATTTTTTAGTGGAATTGGTCCACCAGCTGGCGGATTTTGACCTTCAATAAATAATTCTTGTCTACCTTTCGCAATTGAAATAATCAACGGAACAATTTCATAGGATTGTTCAATAAATTGTTGTTTAATTTTTATTGCAATGTTTAATTGCGCTTTTCCGCCATCAATTAAAATTACTTCAGGATATTTCCACTCGGGGTGGGCAAAGCGTCTTTGCAAAACTTCTTTTAGCATAGCTATATCGTCGGGCGTGTTTTTGGTTTTAATCTTGAATTTTTTATACTGACTTTTGTCTGTCTTACCATTGTTAAAAACTATCATAGACCCGGTTGCAAATTTGCCTTGTATATTAGAAACATCATAGCACTCTATTTTTTGTATTTCTTTTTTTGCCTCTAAAAATT
>MHWZ01000001.1:781-2621 GCA_001825475.1 Candidatus Zambryskibacteria bacterium RIFOXYD2_FULL_43_10
TAATCATCGCGACAATACCAGTTTTATTTTTCTCAATGAAATTCTCAGCAAAACGCAGAAATTTTATGTAATCGTCGGAAAGTGGTTGTATATTCCTATCCTCGAGCCCTTCTTTGTAAACTTTGATGAGATTTTGTATCCACTCTCCCTTGTTCGATGAGCTTACGCTGTAAGGCGGATTGCCGAGCACCACCATGATCGGCGTGGTATTTTTCACCACGGTGGCTTCCTTTGCTTCTTCTGCAATACTTTCAGCTAGGCCAAAAGAGAGAAGGTTTGGTTGCGTCTCGGCCTGCTCAAGCGAGTTGGTGAGATAAATACCTAGACGGCGATGAAATTTCCAAAACCCTGTTTGCTTAAACGCCAGACTTAGTTTGAGATGAGCGATAGTGTAGGGCGCCATCATCAGCTCAAAGCCATGTAGTCGAGGGAGCAAATCGTTATGAACATACGCAGGCCAACGTCCCTCCTGTTTTTGTTTCAATAAATACTCATAGATTATGCGAATGGTTGCACTGATGAATGTGCCTGTGCCAACAGCCGGATCAAGTATCTGTACCTTGTGCTTTCCGTCCGGAAGCTTAGCCGTATAAGCAAGTCCTTGAGCAAGGCCAAAATCTTTCTTCAGGATATGATCAACTGAACGGACAATAAAATTGACCACGGGGAGCGGTGTGTAATACGCCCCCATCTTTTTACGCAATGCTGGATCGTATTCTTTGAGAAAATCTTCGTAGAAGTGGATAATCGGATCAGCATCTACCATGTACTCCTCAACGAGTTTTTTTGTATCGGCATGTTGGAATGCTTCACAGAGCTCGTCGACGATATAGCTTAATCGTTTATCAAAATTAGGTCCCGCAATATGATCGAAAAAGTGCTGGAGAAACGGATTTGAGGCTGGCACTAAATCGCGTGCTTCCTGGCGAGAAAACGTTTGGGCCGAGTCGTCGTAGTATCGCGCCACGAAAAGACCATAAACAAGTGTTTGGGCGTACATGTCGGAAAAGGATTCGAGCGAGAGATCGTGAACGAGCATTTTCTTGATGGCATCGTAGACGCGGAAAAGCTCTTTGTTTTGTTCCGACTCACCCCCTAAAAATTGGTGGACATTATCTCGTATTCGTTGAGCTTTGCCTCCCATTATCTTTGCAAGGTGTGCACCAGATTTGATAGGCTCTTTGTGAGATTGCGCGAAATCAAGAAGTGTTTTTGTGAGTAGCTCGTAATTTTGTGAATAAGCATTTATAGTCCTCTCTTTCAAATCACAATCAGCAATTTTTATCGGTTCGCCATACGGAAGCCCGTTTCTATAGAAGCGAAACTCTAAGTAGTCGGTTAAAACAAGATTTGCATATCCGAAATACCGTGCCATCTGTTCTGATTTCTCAACCTTATCTAAAGAGATGCCGATATCTTTCGCTTCAATATATAAAATCGGCACATCGTTTTTGAGCACCACAAAATCGGGCTTGTTCCCTTGTTTTGCTCTCGCATCGTGATCAATACGCTTGACGTTTATTGAATCAAAAATACCCTTAAGGAGATTTTCAAAATCCGTTCGGTACCCCATCTCACTTGTCTCTTTATGTGAGAACTTGTTTGAGACTGATTGGATGTAGTTTGTAAAAAAATTCTGCATAAATTTATCCCCACACCAAATTACTTGGTGCTGTTGGTGCTGTCGGTTATGTGTTTCTTTAATTGTGCAAACGCTCGACTTTGCAACTTTAAACTTGACTCTCTTTTTCTTGCGTCGCTTTCCGACTTATACGCTTCATAGTATACAAGTTCAAACAGCTTTCGAGATTTAGTTGAGAATACCTTACCGACGTTATGT
>MHWZ01000001.1:2627-9829 GCA_001825475.1 Candidatus Zambryskibacteria bacterium RIFOXYD2_FULL_43_10
AGACGCTTTCTTAAATCAGTGGTTGATGCCAGATAAAGTTGTGAGTCTTTTTTGCTTTTCAAAATATATGTGTAATTCATAGAATTTGGTGTGGGGATTTATTTTGTGAGCACCTTATAGTCTCCCTCGTTGCCACCGACCCGGACGTAATCCTCGCAACCATCAACCCAGATCTTCTTGCACTTACAATAAGTGAATTTCTTATGGGTATTCCAAAAAATCTCATCTCCGCAATGAGTGCATTTGTAGTAAGTCTCTTTTTTGGTTTTGTTGGCGATTTCCTTTGGCATAAATGTTTAGGTCTTAGTCGGTTCAAGTAACCATTCCCATAACGGCCTGAATTCTATGGTCACATTATCCTTTTTGACTGTGCGTTTCTCATCCCAGGTAAGCACGGTTAATTTTTTTACCTTTAGCTCATCACTTGCCTCAACCAGGGCTTTCGTCTCTCTTTGTTCGACATCCGAACTTATAGACTCATAACAGACTTGTACGAGTTCGGTAACTTCCACTCCATTTTTGACAACAAAATCAACCTCGCGATCATTGCGGGTCTTGTAATAGAAAAGGTCTCTGTTGGGTTTTACACCTCGCTTCACGAGTTCGGTAAATACCAGATTTTCCATGAGTTTGCCCTTGTCTGGGGAGTGCTGTACCGCTTTTGCAGTTATAAAACCATTATCGACGGCATAGACTTTCCGCGGAGATTTTATGCGTTGTACAGACTTGTGCGAATACCGGAGTAGAGAAAATATAAGATAGGCTTCTTCCAGATATTTTATATACTTCTCTATGGTGGACGCGCTCTTTAAATTCAAAATTTCAAGAATCTTCCGAACTGTGTACAGGTTTGCAAAATTGTTTATTAAATGTCCCCCCAAATTTGCTACTTGAGTCGAAAATTTAACCCTGTGTCTTTTAACCACATCTTTGAAAACCAGAGCATCAAACAAAACCTCAAGATAATCCTTGGGATCAATGTTATTGACCGCCACTTCAGGAAATCCGCCGTTGACAAGGTAGTTTTCCATGAGATTCAACAGCTCGCCGCGCTGTTGCGGTAGGGCACTATATTCCTCACTTATTTGAAACTTTTTTGCGCGGAGAAATTCATTGAAATCAAACGGCAATATTTCTATGGGCATGTGTCTGCCGGTCAAATGCGTGGCAAGTTCTTTTGAAAGAAGGTGTGCGTTCGATCCGGTAAGCACAAGATTGTATCCTTCCCGATGCAGACGATTAACAAACAGCTCCCATCCGGCGAGGTTTTGTATTTCATCAAAAAGAACGGTCTTTATCTGGCCATACGCGGCATGCAATTCTTTCATCAGTTCATCGGTGGCTATACCGCCTGCGCTCGATAAGACCTCGTCGTCAAAATTGAAGTACATGAACGGACGGTCCTTCAGAAGCATAAGAGAAAAGACAGATTTTCCGGCGCGCCTAGGCCCGAGAACTACTTTTATCAAATTCGAATCCAACCATTTTCTGGCAAACGGTGCTTTAGTGCGTTCTATGTACTCAAGAGTCAAAAGTTGCTCTTTTTGCAGTTTTTGGTTTGAAACTATGTCTTTAAGCATATTATTTTACCTGTGTTGGACAGAATACCTTGTTTTTGTCCAGTACAAGTAGTATACTGGACAGGAAAGGCAAAGTCAACAATATGGATAATCGAGAAACCCCACCTGACTACAAGGATAAATTTCAGCTCATCTTTGTGGGTATGTTTTGGTCGGATGATCCCAAATACGAGACATGGACAGAGGGCCGGATCGAGATTCGCACATGGGACGATGTTCACTGCAATGACGAAATTCGCTTCTGCACCAAGAAAACTGACGAATGGTGGGCAAATGACTATGAAAATGAAAAAGGCCGTACTGGCTAAAAACTATAAATTTTCAACACTCCGGTCCGTAAGTAAAACAAGATTTCATACCAGAAACCATTCCAACTCATCCTTCTTGGCTCTGCATGTTGAACGAAGTTAGAACACAGGTTTTGGGGCAATATCGCGGGATTTCGGATCAACAAGGGATAACTACAAAGTAGCACAAAACTCGCACCCCAGAGGACCACAGCAAGCCAAGCAAGGCACCTAGATATAAGCATAAAAAGGAGTAACTTAATGATATTATGGAAATAATGAAAGACAGGGCAAAATGGATTCTGATGGCTTTATTTGTAGCTGGCGAAGAAGGGCTATCCCCTGCCCAATTACAGAAAGCTATTTTCCTTCTTCAGAAAGCCTTTCCAAATCTAGAAACTCTTAGTTACAATTTTCAGCCGTATAACTATGGCCCTTTTGATGTTGGTGTATATCATGATGTTGAAATGCTTGCTGATAATGCTCTAGTCGAACTACGACAGAGAGGTGGACATAACTGGAGTAGCTATCATATTTCTGAAACTGGGAAAAAGACTTCAGAACTACTTAAAAATAGTTTGGATAGTGATGCTGTACTACATCTAACAAAACTTGTAAAACTAATCCAGTCAGTCTCATTCCAGACATTAATAGGATCTATTTACAAAAAATATCCTGAGTATAAAAAGAATAGTATTTTCAAAGACCGATGACGCTAATCATAGGAATCAAATGCAAGGATGGTATTGTGATGGCTGCTGACGGGGCGGCAACTTTAGGTAGTATGGGTCAAAGTACAGCACAACAGCCAATTAAAAAGCTTTATACCCTTAAAGATAAGATCGTCATGGGAGTCTCTGGCCCAGTAGGTCTAGGTCAACTATTAAAAGGAAAAATGGAATCTCTCTGGGACGCAAATACTTTTTCTGGGAAAAGACCTCACGAAGGTATGTCTTTGATTAGTCAGGGTTTTAGAGAATATATAATGCCAGAACTTCAAGTGGCACAAGTAGCACGAAATGCAATAGGGAGTGCTGGTTTAAGTAGCGCAGTTAGTCACTCACTAGTCGCTGTCCCTATTTCTAGAGAGCTTTGCCTATTCCAGTTTGACCAACAGGGGGCACCAGAGCAGACAACCGAAGAGTTGCCATTTACAAGTATAGGAAGTGGGCAACCCATCGCCGATCCATTTTTAGGTCTACTTAGAAGAGTACTCTGGTCAGACCACCAACCCACCGTTAATGAAGGGCTATTTGCAGCTGTATGGACACTCGATCATGCTATCAGGGTTAACCCTGGTGGTGTGGCAGAACCTATGCAATTAATAACAATGCTACAAAACGGAGGAGATACCGTCATTCATGAGTTGTCAGAAGCTGAACTGTCTGAACACAGAGGAGCAGTACGAGGTGCCGAAAGTGCCATGGCAGATTCTCTCTCAAACTTTAGAGCATCAATCTCTGGGGAAGGAAGCGCTGTGGACATTCCAGATCCATCCACACATTGATTATGGAAAAAGACGAAATTAGAAAAATACTTGGGGACAAAGACAATAAAATCCTGCGTCTTGAGAAAGAGCTGGAGCGTATGAAGAAATCACTTAGGAATGAGAACTACGGACTTGCCTGGATCGACGTACCAGAAGCATTTGAAGATGATGTTGAAAATAAATTACCTATTGTCACAGCAGTTCCAAAGCTCGATATAAAAAATAATGATGGAAAACCGACCCATTTGCTTATAGAAGCGGAAAACTATCATGCCCTTACTTGCTTGAACTATACGCATAAAGGGAAAGTAGACGTCATTTATATTGATCCGCCATACAATACTGGTACTGACGGTTTCCGATATAAAGATAAGCGCGTGCTTGATAAATACCCAGACGGGACCGAAGTCCCAACAGATCATCCGTTACGCCATAGTTACTGGCTTTCATTTATGCGAAAAAGGATTGAGCTTGCAAAGGACTTGCTAAGCGATCAGGGTTTTCTTGCGGTCTCTATAGACGACAACGAGTACGCACAGTTGAAGATACTTCTTGATAACGTCTTTCAGGAAAACGTAAAGACGGTAGTCGTAAAAATGAGCGAAGCGTCAGGGTTGAAGATGTCCTCAATCAAGAAATCTGGAAGTATTCCTAAATACAAGGAGTACCTACTCATAGCAAAGCCGTCAGGAGTAAAGAACCTCTTCTTCGATCAGATACCAAAAGAGGAATGGGACAGAGAATACAATATCTATATTGACAATCTAACGAAGGAAGATCGTGCGGTCATAGACTCCTTGTCTGAGAAAGAAGCTCTCACAGAATCGGATCTAGTTGAAGTGGACGCCGTGCTGTTAAAAATCACATTGCGCTCTCTATCGTCAGAAATAAAATCGCTTGGTCTAAAGGGCGTAAAAGAAATAAAGAGTTGGTGTTTTGAGAATGCTTGGCGCATATGTCGTACCGCCGCAGGTGACTCCGTAAAGGTGCTTGCCGATAAAAAACGTAAAGTCCTAAAGCAACAGGTCTTCTCAGTCATCTCAAAGCGTGATGGAATACTCTACATCGTAAAATCTGATTATCCAGCAGACGTAAAACGACCCCGAGTTCAAATACTTTTTGCGGATACATATCTATCTACTCACCCTGGCGATCTCTGGATAGATATAAAAACAACTGGGCTTGAAGCAGAAGGGGGGGTGAGCTTCAAAAATGGTAAGAAGCCGCTCCAACTTATCAAACGCATAATCAATGCGGCTATGAACAAAAATGCTGTGGTGCTTGATTTCTTTGCAGGTTCTGGGACTACCGCACAGGCAGTACTGGAACTAAACGCAAAGGATAAGGGAGCCCGCCAGTTCATAATGGTAACCAACAACGAAGGAAACATTATGTCAGAGGTCTGTTACCCAAGGGTCGTGAATGTGATACACGGAAAAAATAGCCAGCCAAAACTGGGAGGCTCAGCAAAGTACTACAAGATCGGTTTCGTTGGCGAAAACAGTATCTTGAATACAAATGACAAGGATAAGTTAGCTTTAGCGCATAATGTATCAGAGTTGCTCGCCATCGCGGAAAATACTTTGGATGGTGTGCTAAAAAATAGCCACTTTGAGATCTTCGATAATAACGACAGGTACACAGCTGTTTACTTCAAAGAGAGCTTTGACAAGTTCGACGATTTCACTAAGAAGGTCTTGTCGTTAAAGAAACCGACTACTGTTTACATCTTTAGCTGGGAAAACGATCCGTTTGTCGACGAGTTTGAGGACAACCCAAATATCACGGTCAAAACTATTCCTGAGCCGATACTTGAGATCTACCGTCGCATCCACAACCTATAAAAGTATGCCAACACCTAACCTACTATCATTTCAAAGAGATGCGATCGAAACACTGACAACGGTGTTTGTTCAACAGTGGAAGAAAGTTGGCCGACAACTTCCTATCGTCTTCAAATCTCCAACGGGTAGCGGCAAGACACTTATGGCCGCACATTTTGTGCGCGGGCTCAATCATCTCCCTCAATGGGACGAGGATAAGTCCTTTATCTGGATCACATTCAGTGACGACCTTGCGATGCAAAGTCGAAACAAGTTCAAGGAGTATTTCAACAATAACCTCGAGAACGGCTTACTAACTGTCGCGGACATAAATCAGGGACAGCTCAAATCAAACGAGATTCTCTTCCTAAACTGGCAGAAAGTTGTATCCGAAGCGGCGGAAAGCCGAGTGCTACGTAGACCAGAAAAGGATGACCCTCTTTTCAAAGAACGCGGAAAATACTTCGAAGATGTTATTGATGGCACTAAAGCAAAGAAACGGGAAATTGTTCTCATTATTGATGAGGCGCACAAAAGCAAAGGAACTCGTCTCGCTCAAAACATAATAGACTACATAGACCCGAAGATCATACTGCACATTACTGCAACGCCTGAAGAAGTAGATGAACTTGAGGCATATCGACAGAAGAGTTTCATAGAAGTGGATCGAGAACCTGTTGTAATCCAAGGCCTTATAAAAGAGAAGATCGTCCTGCAAAGTGATGAGGACCTCAAAGGATATGGTAAGAAGGATCTCGATGAGGTACTGCTCGACTTGGGGCTCAGTAAACGTGAGCAACTCAAAGCCGAGTTCAAAGCTATGAGCAAAAACATCAATCCTTTGATGCTCATTCAGCTACCAAATGACGATAAAGAACTAACTGCAACTGGAGACAAGACGAAGGAAGAAGTGGTAACGGCTTACCTAAAACATAAAGGAATACCCGAACATAGAATTGCTAGATGGTTTGATAAGCACCCGCGCCCATCGGGATTGGAAGACATCGATGATGAACACGATTTCTTACTATTCAAGCAAGCGGCAGGTACGGGCTGGGATTGTCCTCGCGCAGGAGTGCTCGTGATGTTCCGAGAGATCAAGTCAAAGAAATTCTATACCCAAACCATCGGACGTATTTTGCGTATGCCGGAGCCTCATCTGAAGGACGATTACAATGACCACCCTGCGCTTCGTCTCGGGTATCTCTATACGAACTACAAGCGGAAGGAAGTCGAGATACCAGATCAATCTGATAACAACAAACCTATCACTCAGAAAGCAGTAAGAAAGGACGGTATAAAAAATGTCGACCTGCCGACTATTTATGCTTCCCGTGTCGATTATGGTGACATACCCCGCTCAATGATTTTCCAAAAGAGCTTCATTGACTCAATGAACTCATACTTTGGACTTACATCAAAGGATATCCTCGGCGCGGCGCAAAAGAAACTCGAAAAGAAAGGTGTTGATATAAGCGCCTCGCTACCAAACCGTATAGTCGCAAACGCAGAGTTTGAGGACTTCGATCAGCTTGCGTATGATTTCGTCAAAAAAGGCGATGATGTCTCACTTGAGATGTCTATCAACGATGTCGAAAAAACATTCAACTACCTCTGCTACAAACTCTTGAAGGAGCAGAGTGACGAACAAGCTAAATACTCAAACATCGCTCGATCATGGAGCGTCCTGAAATCCGCAACGCGACTATGGATGGAGAGTGTATTTGAACCAGATAGTGATTACTACTACCGAGTATTCGTGAAAGACATTCAGCAGGATGCCTCAAGTGTGTTCCGCCCAGCCATCACAAAAGCCCTAAGGGACTTCAAACCAACGCGAGAGAAACTAATTGAAGAGAAGAGGAAGAAGCTCGAAGAGGCACAGATACACTCATTCACTCTACTCGACGAGTATGGCTACACTGACGATTACGAAGAAATTCCTCAAGCGTTGTGTGCGCTCGACAAGTTCTACGTACTCCCTGATTACTCAGGCCGTGATAATGAGATGAAGTTAAAGGAT
>MHWZ01000002.1:0-6751 GCA_001825475.1 Candidatus Zambryskibacteria bacterium RIFOXYD2_FULL_43_10
TGAAATAGATCTGAAACCGTATGTTTACAAGGAGTCAGCGCGGTGTCTCACTGCGTTCGGCACCGCTTAAATGTAAAGTGCAAATCTCAAAATGAAAAATTTTGGTGTCGCGAAGCGACTCTCTAATTTTTAACTTTGATTTTTTAATTTTAAATTTAGGTGGCGAACGAAGTGAGACACCGCTATGGCGTGCCTATTGAAGAATGAGCCAACGAGTTAATGCACGCGGCCCGGCTAAGTCCCGATAAAGGATGGAGCCATAGGGAAACCGAGTGTGAATAGCGCGCATTCCGATTTCGATCGGAAAAGTCGTATGCATTAGACCCGAAGCCAGAGCGAGCTTGTCATGAGCAGGGTGAACCCCGACGAAAGTCGGGGGGAGGCCCGAACCGGTGAGCCGTGCAATACTCTCGGATGACTTGTGATAAGAAGTGAAAAGCTAATCGAGCCTGGTAATAGCTGGTTCTCTCCGAAATAACTTTTGGGTTAGCGTCGAGTGTTTCCATTGGTGGTAGAGCACTGGAAGGTTTGGACAGGGAGCAATCTCACTAAACCTATCAAACTCCGAATACCGATGATTAAAAACTCGGCAGTTAGACTCCGGGGGCTAAGCTCCGGCGGTCAAAAAGGAAACAGCCTAGATCTCTATTTAAGGTCCCTAAATTCATGCTAAGTGCACTTAAGGAGGTGAAATTTCTCCGACACTGAGGAGGTTGGCTTAGAAGCAGCCATCCTTTAAAGAAAGCGTAACAGCTCACTCAGTCAGAGATTTTGCACCGCAGATTCATGGGGCTAAGCATGGTACCGAAACTGAGGATTTCATTCCGGTTCGCCGGAGTGGAGTGGTAGGAGAGTATTCGCATCTGCACTGAAGGCGAAGGGGTGACCCACGCTGGAGCGTTGCGAAGTAAGAATGTTGGCACAAGTAACCACAATGCGGGTGAGAAACCCGCACGCCGAAAGAACAAGGTTTCCCTCTCAACGTTTGTCGGAGAGGGGTTAGTCGGTCCTAAGGGAATGGTGAGAACCGCACCCGATGGACACACGGTTAATATTCCGTGACTGTTTTTGCAAGTGATGGGAGGACGGAGATGAATATGTATCGCGCATTATCGGATTTGACGTCTGTGCTTTTAGGAAGTGTACGAGGGAAAACCCGGACACTAGCTTCAATGCTAATTCCAAAAAGAGCGGAAATGTCTCGACTTCGGTCGGGATAAATGATACAAAGCCATCTTCCAAGAAAATTCTCTAAACTTATTGCAGGAACAACCGTACCGCAAACCGACACAGGTGTTCAGCTCGAGTAGAGCAAGGCGAACGAGTGAGACGTCCCCAAGGAACTCGGCAAAAAAGCAGCCGTAACTTCGGAATAAGGCTTGCCTCTCGTAAGAGAGGCCGCAGCTAAAGTATCTCTGGCAACTGTTTATCAAAAACACAGCTCCCTGCGAACTCGCAAGAGGATGTATAGGGGGTGACACCTGACCAATGCTAGAAGGTCAAACACGGAGGGTCTTATTATCTTCGGATAAAAAGGCTGGACTGTGTAAGCCCTAGTGAATGTCGGCCGTAACTATAGACATGACCGTTGTAGTTACGAAAATAAATCTTGCCATATGCTGGAAAACCCGGCGCAACAATGTTGCGAAAAAGGTAATATACATTACGAGCACATGTTGATGTGTCGTGACAATATGTATATGCGGACAATCAGCAGGAAAGTCTTCTGAATCTAACAAAACATAGTGAAAAACATCCCAATTGATATAGGCAACTATATCGCAGGATTTGCAGACGGAGAAGGAAGCTTCAATGTCTCAATCAAGAAGAGGTTAGATTACAAAGAAAGTTGGAAATTAACCGCATCGTTCAATATATCTCAAAAAGATAGAGTTATCCTTGCATGGGTAAAGCATATTTTGGGATGTGGAACATTGCGGGAAAGAAAAGATGGCGTTGTGTATTACGAAGTAACAAACATTACTTCGCTCTACGAGGTCATTATTCCATTCTTCAAAAAGTATGGTTTCCGCTCGGCATACAAAAAGAATAATTTCAGAATTTTTTCTGAAATAGTTCAAATAATGTATGCAGACGGGCATCGTAACCAAGAAGGATTTCGAAAAGTTCTAGAATTGAGAGAAAAACTTAATCCTGGAATCGGACGAAAACGAAAATACACATTATTAGATGTCGTAACTTCAGAAGAATCCTCAGAGACTATACGCAAGACGGTTTCAAATCAATAATTGGAGTCGACGATTTGGAAACGATGATATAGTCCGATCTCTTTGGTAACAAAGAGTTAACACGTAAGTAAAAATTGGTAAATAGTTGAAAAAGAATCATTACACAAATTCACGCTACTAGAAATGAACGGTCCTAAGGTAGCGAAATTCCTTGTCTGGTAAGTTCAGACGTGCACGAATGGTGTAATGACTGGAGAACTGTCTCGGGGACCTGCTCGGTGAAAATACAATACCGGTGAAGATGCCGGTTACCTGCAGTTAGACGAAAAGACCCCGGGAGCTTTACTGCAACTTGATATTGAGTTTACGGTCACGATGCGTAGCATAGATGGGAGACTTTGAAGTCCCGATTTCGGTCGGGATGGAGTCGTCAGTGAAATACCATTCTTCTAGATTGTAAATTCTAACCTCGACGGCAAAAACGGCGAGAGACAGTATCTGGCGGGCAGTTTTAGTGGGGCGCTATCCTCCTAAAAAGTAACGGAGGAGTCTAAAGGTTGGCTAGGCGCGAATGGAAACCGTGCCGATAGTGTAATGGCATAAGCCAGCTTAACTGTGAGGCGTACATGCCAAACAGATGCGAAAGCAGAGCATAGTGAACCGACCATACGCGTTAGATGCGGTGGAAGATTATCGGATAAAAGCTACCCCGGGGATAACAGGCTGGTTGCGCCTAAGCGTCCATAGCGACGGCGCAGTTCGGCACCTCGATGTCGGCTCAACTTATCCCGGAGGTGGAGAAGCTTCCAAGGGTATGGCTGTTCGCCATTTAAAAAGTTACGCGAGCTGGGTAAGGATTCATGAGCCCAGCTTTAAGACGTTCTACGAGGTTAAATAAGAGAAGCAAAATAAACTGACTCATAACGGTGAAGTCCGAATGCTTATTATGTTAAAATGATAAGTAATGGATGATATCGTGGGAAGATTGCAATCTGCATTTCCATCACATCAACTCGATGTGATTATAGGGTCATTGCTTGGTGATGCTCGGCTTGAATGCCGATCGCAAGGAATACGAGCAAGTTATACAGCTCGATTCAGAGTACATCATGGAGAAAAACAGAAAGATTATGTGTATTGGAAATACCAAATGCTCAAAGATTTAGTTTCTCGGGAACCATACAAAATTAAGTGGCGAAATGAGAAAAGAAATCTTAATGAGGTATCCTGGTTTTTCCACACTAAAACATTAAAAAATTTTGGAATAATACACGAAATCTTCTATAAAAATGGTAGGAAAATTTTCCCAAAAGAAATTCTACCCATCTTCACTGATGTAATGCTTGCGGTTTGGTTTAAAGATAGGCATCAGTGGAAAATCGCTATCGGGTCCTTTGATTATCAAAGATTCATAGATACGATTACTCCATACATACCAAAAGCAATGTCTTATAAGATTGGCAATCCCCGTATCGACTTGCTCTCTAGAAAGAGGGCAGAGCCTGCAACTTTAGTTGGGGCTAACACGTCAGTTTCAGGATAGGAGAATCTTGAAAAAGGTATAGTCAGTACCATTAGTAATAATGGAATAAAAACGTCAGACCGTTCAGAGCACGAAAAATCGTGAATTGAACAGTCTGAATCAATCGAACTGTTAAAATTTTCGTTTATTGAAAGATACAAAAAGGTGAACTAACCTTAATCACGGCGGCCCTTGATAGTGATCTCGAGGTGCTCAGTCAGCTGATATCGGTGGAATCCTATTGTGATACATGTTACAATAGGGCTATACCGAGGGAAAATTAATCTTAAGAAATATGGAAGATATACCTAAAAATGGAGCGGAAATATTAAGGGCACGGATCGGAGAATTGGAAACAGAATTCGCTGGAATTCAGCGAATCTTCGATACCCCTTCTGAAACAGGGAAGGCAATAGAAGAACTTGGCCAAGCACAAAAAGATCTTGATCGAGTTCGAGGTGAATTGCAAAGTGCACAGACGGAACTCTCCCAATTAGAAAATTCTTGAGATTTAGTACCCGTAGAGACTATATGCTGAACATCTCTTTGAGATGAATATATAGTCCATTGCACTTAGTAATAAGTGGAAACAAGCGTGAGACAGGTTGGACTCCTATCTACTGCAGGCGTTCGATTCTTGAGGGGATTTGACTCTAGTAAATTTTGCTACTTCACGGAGTAATCTGTGATGACAAAGTGGCTATAACGGTGAAATCTTGTGGAAGTTTGGTCTGTTGATAACTACTGCCGGCCTAGTCCGTAGGCAGTGGTACAATGGTAAGTGTAAACTTACTTGAGGACCAGAAAAATACAAGACAATACCGTGGGAAGTCAATCCAATCATCTTGCTTATATTGCCGGGTTTCTTGATGGAGATGGAAGCTTAATGCTCCAGATCAAGAAGCGTAAGGACGGTGCGCTCAAAAGGCGTTTTATGCCGACCATCTGCTTCTATCAAGACACTCGGCATGAAAAACCGTTAACGTGGATTAGAGAAATTCTTGGCACTGGTTATATTTCCAGAAGAAATGATGGAATGACTGAACTAAGAATAAACGGATATGCACAAGTGCGAGATATACTCAAAACACTTCTGCCCTATATTCGTTTTAAGAAAATTCAAGCTACTGCTTTGTGCAGTGCTTGCGAGATTCTCTCTAATGCCAAACGCAGACGGCTCACAAATAAGCAACTACTTGTTTTAGTAAACCTTATCTTAGTAATTCAAAAAGAGAATTATGCTACTAAGAAAAAACGATCTAAAAACGAGTTGTTAGAGATGTTGGGTTTGACCCCGTAACGACTTGTTCCGACATGCTGTCGGGACAGACTTGTGCATAAGCGAATCATTTCTTTGAAAATGACGGTTTGCATGGGTAATACGCCAACATCCTATCCAAGTTAAGGGTTTATACCTTAGACTTGTCGAAGGATGAAGATATAGTCTGCGCTCCTAGCGATAGGGGAATTACGCGACGAGAGGACCGAGTTGAACCGACCTCTGGTGTGCCTGCTGTCCTGCCAAGGGCACCGCAGGGTAGCTAAGTCGGGAATGGATAAATTCTGAAAGCATCTAAGAATGAAGCCAACCCCAAGATTAGGAATCGTTGTCCCGTCAAACGGGATGAGAGAGCCCTAGGAGATGACTAGGTTGATAGGCGCTAGGTGTAAGCATCGTAAGGTGTTGAGCCGAGGCGTACTAATTGCTCGAATTCTATTAGGAAACATGAAAATCGCTTCACTAATAATTCTGTCCTGCTAAATGAAATCAATATAAAACCTTGCTTCGGCAGGGTCTTAGTCAATCGAATTTTTTGTTTTGGTGGCTCGACGCAGAGGTTACACCCGTTCTCATTCCGAACACGGAAGTTAAGCTCTGTAGTGCCGATGATACTCGCAAGGGGAAAGTAGGTAGCCGCCAGAACAAAGTATTTGATACACTATACCTCATGAACCAATGGGCTATTCAGCGCAAGAGAATCATTTTGGCCATCGTTACTTTTGCCTTGGTCGTCCTGATTGGGGTGCCGGGTTTTTTCCTGTTTTATCAAGCGCCAACTTGTAATGATCTCAAACAAAACGGTGATGAGACAGGTGTAGATTGTGGTGGTTCATGCCAGTTATTATGTACTGCTCAATCATTGCCGCTTATTCCCAAAGGTGATCCGCGGGTGTTTGAATTTGGACCAAGTATCTACGGCGTAGCAGCAGTAGTGGAGAACCCTAATATCGCCGCCGAGATTCTTCACGCGCGTTATACTCTCAAGCTTTTTGAAAAATCATCCCCGACACCTATACGCAGTATAGAATCAGAGACCTTTGTTCCCAACAGTGGAACTTTTGTTGTATTTGAAGGTCCGATAGATATGGGAGGGCGACGACTCGATCGTGCCACACTCGAATGGCACACAGGCACGTTTGTCTGGCAGAAAAATACTCAAATAGTTAAGGGTGTGGAAGCGAGAAGTATTTTTCTTACCAGAGAGGATACGAAGCCGAGAGTCAGCGCTTTACTTGTAAATGATTCGCTGAATCACGTCTCCAACGTTGAACTTACGGCTCTTGTGTCGGGAGAAGATGGTAATCTCATCGCCGCTTCAAAAACTTTTGTGGAAAAACTTTCTGGCGGAGACTCGGCGCCGATTACCTTTAATTGGCCGGCGCCCTTTAAGATTAAAGAAGATATCTGTGGTCGTCCGGTGGATGTCGCTTTGGTTATGGATCGTTCCGGCAGTATGATGTTTTTGGGAACCAATCCGCCGCAACCTCTAACCGACGTGAAAAGTGCCGCTCGTTATTTTACCGATCAATTGAAAGGCAATACCCTATATTCTTTGGTATCTTTTGCCAATGAAGCGACTAGCCCTATTGACGCCACTCTTGACGCCGGCCTCGAGATTATCAAGCGCGCGATAAACAATATCTCCATTGCTACAACCAGTGTGCAAAATACAAACATCGGTACTGGTATTTTAGCCGCCAGAGAAGAATTGAATTCAACCCGACATCGAAAGGATGCTGACAAGGCTCTAGTGCTTCT
>MHWZ01000002.1:6798-14751 GCA_001825475.1 Candidatus Zambryskibacteria bacterium RIFOXYD2_FULL_43_10
ATCCTGAAACTTACGCTCTAGAATCCGCAGGACTTGCCAAGCAAGACGGCATCAGTATTTATACCATTGGTCTTGGTAAGGATGTAAACAGGAATCTATTGAGGATGCTTTCAACCACTACTGCTGACACTTATTTTGCTCCTTCGGTAGAAGAGCTTAATAGTATTTACAATCAGATCGCGATCAAAATATGTAGGAAGGACCCGGCTGTAATAGATATTTATATGCGAATCTTTCCAAATAAAAGTTTTCTGAAATGACTGAGTCCATGACCAGACTTGGAGACAGACTTCATGTTGATTGGTATCTATTTGCACCGGCGATTCTTCTTTCCTTGGCTGGACTAGTGACCATGAATTTTTTTACTGGCGAAAATTATTTTTTCTTCCGTCAGAGTATTTGGCTTCTAATTTCGGTTATTGTATTTTTTATGGCAGCCATCGTGGACTGGCGCTTTTTGCGCCGGACCAAAGTTCTTGTCTTCATTTTTGCGGTCACTTTTTTGGCGCTTCTTATCCTGCTGTTGACCGGTGAAATGACTAGAGGGGCGCAGAGTTGGTTCCAATTCGGAACCTTTGCCTTTCAACCTTCAGATCCAGCTAAATTAGTAATTATCTTGATGCTCTCCAAATATTTTTCCCGTAGACATATTGAGATAAAACACATAAGACATATTCTAGTGTCGGGTATGTACGCATTTATTATTTTTATACCGGTGTTTTTACAGCCGGATTTTGGAGGATCCATGGTCATACTCGGTATTTGGCTTGGTATGGTGCTAGTTTCTGGCATTTCGAAAAAACATTTATCCTTCGTGATAATTTTGGGAATATTGACTTCGGTCATTCTTTGGACATCAGTTTTTGCTCCATATCAAAAGGCGCGCATTGTATCTTTCATCCATCCGCTCGCGGATGTTAGAGGTGTTGGTTATAATGCTTATCAGTCAACCATCGCGGTTGGTTCTGGTGAAGTGTTCGGCAAGGGTATCGGTCAAGGTAGTCAGTCAAAATTACGATTTCTGCCGGAATACGAGACGGATTTTATTTTTGCCGCCTTTGCCGAAGAGTGGGGATTTGTCGGAACAATGATTCTTTTCGCTCTTTATCTTTTTTTGCTTATAAGGATTACAAATAATGCCGAATCGGCAGCCACCAATTTCGAAACTTTTTTTGGCTTAGGCATTGTCATTTTGTTTTTCGTTCATATCGCTATCCACGCTGGTATGAATATGGGCGTTCTGCCGGTTACGGGCATCACTTTTCCATTCATGAGTTACGGCGGTTCGCATTTAGTCACCGAATGGTTTGCTCTCGGTGTGCTTAGCAGTATGAAGCGCCACTCTCAGGGTCCGAGGTTATAGTTTAGCAAGTTTAGCAAGAACCGTTCTTGCTAAAGAATTCGATTTTTGCTACATTATCAGAATGTTTCGCAAAGACCCATTTATTACGGGTGAGTATTATCACATTTATAATCGTGGCATAGACAAGCGAGTAATTTTTAAATCAAAGAAAGATTACGAGCGATTTATAATGCTTTTATGTCTTGCGAACTCAGATGAGTCTTTTCGATTGGGTAACATCTTAAATAATCAACATAAGACGTTTAGTGAAGTTTTAGGTTTTGATAGAGGCGAACCACTTGTTTCAATTGGCGCATGGTGTCTAATGACAAATCACTTTCACTTTTTATTTAGGCAAGAAGTTGACGGAGGGATCACTAAATTTATGAGAAAGCTGGGTGTAGGCTACTCCATGTTTTTCAATATTAAATATCAAAGAATGGGAGCTCTTTTCGGTGGATTATTCAAATCAAAATTGATTGGGGTCGATGATAACTATATGAGCCATTTATTTGGATATATTCATATTAATCCTCTGAAAATAGGATTTCCTCAGTGGGAGGATCAGATTAATAAATCATCAATTGATATGAAAAAATTTCTCGAATCATACCGATACTCTAGTTACCTCGACTATATCGGTGGGAATAGGATAGAGAAGAACATAATCAATCCAGAAAACTTTCCAGATTATTTTCAAAATTCCCAATCGTTCCAAGGTTTTGTAGAAAATTATTTTGCTGGACGATTTAGCAAGAACGGTTCTTGCTAACACTTGCTAACACCAAGAACTTAGATTTTAAAATCTTTATTTATTTACTCCGAAATAAATTTGAGGGAATTCTTGACTTTATGTTAATTAGGGTTAATGTTGTGGGTGAAAAAGAAAAACTTGGCTATATGTCAGAAAGTCCGGTCAGAATCCGGCGCTACTTTATAGAAGGGAGTTTAATATGCAAAACGAAGACGAAATAAATAAGAGGATAGAGCAATTGAAGAAAAGATTAGAAAATTTCTATTTTAACGCGGAAGATTGCAGAACCATTATTCCTATGATGGAGGTTGTGATTGCCGAATTAAAATGGGTTTTGGGTGATACTGGGTACCAAAAATATCCTTACCTCGCATATCGGGAAATTCACCAAGATACGCATATTGGAAGGTCTCGTACTTGCCACACTTAACCTATGATATGTCTGATCTTCCTCCACTCGGATTATTTACCCCGATCTGTCCAGCTTGTCTAGCGGATCGGGGTTTGCTTGCTTTATATTTAAATCATCAATATATTTATAATTCGCTACAGTATGAGTTAAATGCGGAAGCTTGATTGGGGACTAGTTTCGATATAGCGCAAGAGTTTTTTTCACCATTTTTTCAAATGAAAAGTTTTCTTGAATTGATGCTTTCAAATTTATGCCGAGGCGTTGTCTCAAAGCATTATCTTCTGCCAAAAGTATGAGTGTAGAAAAGAGCGCCTCTGAATCCTCGGGCGGCACAAGAACGCCATTTATACCGCTCTCGATAATTTCCGGAATACCGCCAACAGAAGTAGCCACGACTGGTAATCCTGCCAGTCCGGCTTCGAGGATTGCGTATGGCAGATTTTCAGAACGAGAAGCTAAGACAAATATATCGAAATGGGATAAAAAAGATCGGGCGTCACTTACGAATCCTTTGAAATCGACAGAACCAGAAATACCAAGATTATAAGCCATATTTTCGAGATTTTTCCTTTCCCCACCCTCACCAACTATAAAGAGTTTAGCCGGATGCTTCCTGATAAATTTGCTCCAAGCCTTCAGTAATATGTCCAAACCCTTGATCCTATGCAATTCCGAAATTGTACCAACAGTGAGCAACTTGTTCTCATTTGAATCAAGATTAAACTTTGATATTCCATTATAAATTACTGTCAGCTTATTTTTGACAAAAGGCCAGTGTGCGATTTGCTCTTTTGTCTTTTCTGATACGCAAATAGTTTTATGTGACAATAATATCGTAATCCATGCAAAAAATTTTATTAAAATTTTCTGCCAGTTTGGCCTCGGTTCATTGAATGCCCATCCATGGTTGGTAAAAATGATTTTTTTTACACCAGTCAATCGTCCTGCTAATCCACCCAGTCCGCCCATTTTAGAGCTGTTGATATGAAAAATGTCCGGCTTTTCTTCCCTCAAAAATTTCAAAATCTGAAAGAAAGAAGAAATTTCTTTGGTTATAGAAATATCGCGCTCGAGTTTGTCAAGAGTTATAACATTGATATTTTTCGCTTTTAGTTTTGAGGCGAGGAGACCATCACCACCACAAAGCACTGACACATCGTGTTCATGCTCTTGGGCGGCTTTGGCTAGGTCAAATACATAACGTTGCGCGCCCCCAAAATTTGATTTGGTAATGCCGTAAAGGATTTTCATTAGATATGGCCATTATAAGGGTTTCGTTGTATAATGCACGCCTATGAGTTTGCTCAATAGGAAAGAGCCCCTCGTCCTTTTCTTAGGCGATCTTAGCTCTTTTGTAGCGGCGCTTTGGTTGTCTCTCTTGATTAGAGGTTTGGAAGTGCCATCCAAGGACTTATTGCTAACACACTTGTTGCCATTCAGTTTACTTTTTGCTCTTTGGATTCTAGTTTTCTATATAGCGGGCTTATATGAGAAACACACGGTCATTCTGAAATCAAAATTGCCAAGTGCGCTTGCCAGTACCCAAATTATAAACTCGACATTGGCCGTAGTTTTCTTTTACTTTATACCATTTTTTGGCATTACTCCTAAAACCATTCTGTTTATCTATCTTTTGGTATCTTTTGTTCTCGTTCTCTCTTGGAGAATGTATGGTTATTTTAGAATCAGTCGCGGTCATCCGGACAATGCTATTCTGATCGGTTCCGGAGACGAAATGAAGAAACTTCTCGAAGAGGTTAATAATAATCCAATCTATAATCTGAAATTTGTCTCCTCGGTTGATCTTAACCGCGCCGACGAAAAAGGTTTCTGGGATGAAATCGTTTCTAACATTTATTCGGAAGATGTGTCGGTTGTGGCCATCGATCTTGCCGACAAGAATGTGGAACCGGTCTTGCCCCATCTTTACAATCTGATCTTTTCCAAAATCAGTTTTATCGACATGCACAAAATTTATGAGGATATCTTCGATAGAATGCCTATCTCACTTTTAAGATATAATTGGTTTTTGGAAAATATCTCAACCCGATCTCGTTGGGGGTATGACGCACTGAAACGTCTGATGGATATCGTCATATCTATTCCACTACTTTTGATTCCCATCCTCTTGTATCCCTTTGTTTTCATCGCGGTAAGGCTCGATGACGGCGGGCCAATATTTACTTATCAAGATCGTGTTGGGCGCAATAATCATATTATTCGTATCCTAAAATTTCGAACGATGATTTTTAATGATAATGGTGATTGGCAGAGTAAGGGCCTGGTAAATAAAGTAACAGCAGTTGGCAGTTTTCTTAGGAAAACCCGGCTTGATGAGTTCCCTCAATTATGGAATGTCTTGAAGGGCGATATCTCACTCATCGGACCGCGACCGGAGTTTCCGGAAGCAGTCAAGCATTATACTGACGAGATTCCATATTATAACGTCCGCCATCTGATTAAACCGGGATTATCCGGTTGGGCGCAAATTTATCAAGAAGAACATCCGCATCATGGTGTGGATACTTTCGAGACCACTAACAAACTTTCTTATGATTTATATTACATCAAAAATCGCTCATTTCTTTTGGATATTAAAATTGCCTTGCGAACGCTTAAAATTTTAGTCTCTATTGCCGGTCGTTAAATTTGTCGTATAATGCCTCAATGCGCAAATACTTAATCTGGTCAATAGCGCTATTGCTATTTTTTTTGCTTTTGGGGACTTTTCTTGTTTGGAGCGAGCGAGAGGGTACCAGGTTTCCGTTTAGTTTCGGTCTCGATTTAGTCGGCGGTACCGAACTTGTTTATCGGGCCGACACTTCTCGTATCGAAGACGTAGACAGCGCCATGGCTACTCTTAAAGAAGTCATTGAACGAAGGATTAATATTTTTGGCGTGTCTGAACCGTTGGTCCAGACTGAAAGCGCCGGTCTGGTCTCCGGCAACAGAGACGAGCGCCTGATAGTGGGCCTACCCGGTATCACGGATATTGATCGGGCGATTGAGCTTATCGGACGGACACCTGTTCTTGAGTTTCGTTTGGCTCATCCAGATGTGGAAGAAATTTTGAAAACTAATCCGAATGCATCTCCCGATAAATTATTTGTAACTACCGGTCTCTCTGGTCGTTATTTATCTCGGGCTAGAGTCGAATTTAATCCAACTACTGGTGCGGCAGTGATCGGGCTTGAGTTTAATAAGGATGGTGGCGAGCTTTTTGCCCAAATTACCCGCGAACATAAGGGTGAGATCCTGGCCATCTTGCTTGATGGCGCAATATTGTCGACTCCTGTTATCGTGGACGAGATTAGCAATGGAAAGGCGCAGATCACCGGCTCCTTCACGCCCGAGGAGGCGAAAAACTTGGTACGTAATTTAAATTATGGAGCTCTACCAGTACCCATCACGCTTGCTACCAGCCAAACTATGGGGGCGACCCTTGGAGAGATCGCGTTAAACTCCGGAGTGCGCGCCGGTATTGTCGGCCTTGTTATACTCTCACTTTTTCTGATCTTCTGGTATCGTTTGCCGGGATTAATCTCGGTAGTGGCTCTTGTGTTTTACATTATTCTCTCACTTGTCATTTTCAAACTTATTCCCGTTACCCTTTCGGCGGCGGGTTTGGCCGGTTTCATTCTTTCTATTGGTATGGCGGTAGACGCCAACGTGTTAATTTTCGAACGTATGAAGGAAGAACTTAAGAAAAATAAAAGTATTTCAGAGGCCTTGCACGAGGGCTTTAGCAGAGCTTGGTTGTCTATTCGTGATTCAAATATTTCTTCGATTATCACTGCCATTGTTCTCTTCTGGTTAGGCACGTCAGCAGTTAAGGGATTTGCTCTGACTCTCGGCATTGGAGTTATCATCAGCATGTTCACCGCTATCACTGTGAGTCGCACCTTTCTTTTTGTCATAGTTCCAACCACAGATACGCGAGTTAAAAGATTTTTATTCAGTAATGGTTTCCAGAAATAATATGTCTGTAATACGCTACAGAAAAACATTCTTTATTTTCTCCGGCGCATTGCTCGTTCTATCTGTTTGGGCGATGTTTGCATATGGTTTCAATGCCTCAATTGATTTCAATGGAGGGACACTAACAGAAGTGAAATTTGCGGAAAGACCGGAACAAGCAGAAATTGAGAAAAAAATCTCGAGTCTTAAGCTGGGCGGCTTCTCAATTCGTCCGTCTGGCGCTTCAAACTACATAATTCGCACCAGAGAATTAACTACTGATGAGGGACGCGCGCTCATTGAAAACATCGGGCTTCCAGTTGTGGAAAGACAAAATACTATCGGACCTATTGCCGGAGCGGAATTAAAGTCAAAGGCCATGAAAGCAGTGGTAGTGGTGATATTGATGATTTTACTCTTTATCACTTTTGCTTTCCGTAAGGTTTCTGAACCTGTTTCATCGTGGAAATATGGCCTAGCCACTATCCTAGCGTTAGCACACGATGTGGTTCTTCCTACGGGAATTTTTGTGGTATTGGGGTACTTTTGGGGGGTAGAGATTGACTTGCTTTTTGTAACAGGATTGCTGGCAATACTCGGTTATTCGGTGCACGATACTATTGTGGTTTTTGATCGTGTGCGTGAAAATTTACGTATCAATAAAGAGACAGATGCACACGAAGATTTCGAGATTACAGTAGGGAAATCTATCACACAAACCATCGGTCGTTCTATCAATACTTCTCTTACTATTTTTATTACCTTGTTAGCTTTATATCTAGTGGGTTCTACAGCCACCAAAGATTTCGCCCTCCTTCTTATTATAGGCATCATCGCTGGTACTTATTCCTCAATCTTTCTAGCGTCTCCTTTGCTTGTGACTTTCTATAAATGGCAGAAAAATTAGGGGCTTGCAATGGAAATTATTATGAGTATACTTACTCTCACGTCTTAACTACGAATAAATCCGCGGTTGAGGCGGAAGTTCTTTCAAAGTTGAATGAATTATGAGTCCCGTACGAAGTCCGAAACTTATGTTTCGGCAGAAATCTTCAGATTTCTTACTTCGTACGGGATGAGAACACAGTAAGTTCAGTCTGATTCTATAGGATCGTTACGAACAAAAAGAATACATATCGTTTTCTCTTTTGTTCCGTTTGCCTCGCCGAAGCTTTATGCGGAGGCCGGGTTAATTATATTAAGAGTTTGATCCTAGCTCAGGATGAACGCTGGCGGCGTGGATAAGGCATGCAAGTCAAACGGTCCCGATAAATTTCGCAAGAAATTTATCGTGGACAGTGGCAGACGAGGGAGTAACACGTAGGAACCTACTTCTAAGTCGAGAATAATTTGTCGAAAGATAAACTAATACTTGATAATATCCCCGCCCCGTTTTACGGGGTGAGGATTAAAGAAGCAATTCGCTTAGAAAAGGGCCTGCGAAGTATCAGCTAGTTGGTAGGGTAATGGCCTACCAAGGCAATGACG
>MHWZ01000003.1:0-3211 GCA_001825475.1 Candidatus Zambryskibacteria bacterium RIFOXYD2_FULL_43_10
GAGATACCAAACTGGACTTTTAAAATCGAAAGAGTAAAATCTCAGTAGATTGAATGTTCGAGGATAATTTTAAAAATGGAGGTAAATCATGGTCACGATGCATACTTGTGCTACTCCAGAAGACGGGTGGGCGCTCTGCAGTCACTTTATCGGTAATCTTTTTCTGGCCATTGAATTGGCAACGGAAGAGGTGGTTGAAGAGGATGAAGTCAATAAGAAAAAACAAGCAAAAACCATCAACGACATTTGGGCTAAACTGGTTGGTAGTCTCTATATGGTAGTACACAGAATGGAGTCCAACTACCATTATAATGATGCCATCAGGATGAGATTGATTCTCGACATGGTGGTTGAGCTTGGTGTAGCTGAGTCAGAAGCTCGCGCCGCTATCCGTCGTGAATTTCACAGAACTCGAATTTCAATGACGGGATATCGATGATAAGGGAATGTGGCCTCACACCGTCCGACTGAGTCAATTGCTACCTAGCTTTTGATTTAGTCGGGCGGCTTTCGTTTAGGGCTTGCAAAATTTACTAAGTTGTATAGCATTTACGTCATGTTAAAAGAGAAGCCAATCGGTAAAGTGGTGCATTGGTACGACAAGCTTGGCGTGGCAGTGGTTAAGTTGAACAAGGCTCTCAAAGTTGGGAGTCAGGTAAAAGTAAGGCGTGGAGAACAGGAATTCACGGACACTGTTACTTCCATGCAACTTGACCACAAGTCTGTCAAAGCCGGCAAGAAGGGCGAAGAGGTGGCCATAAAAGTCTCCCAACAGGTCAAAGAGGGAGCCGAAATTTACGCCATCAAATAGTCGCTTCTTGTTATGTCGCAACTGCATATCATAAAATTAGTCTCAGTAGGAGACGAGAGAGGGGTCGGTAAGGGCCACACTTATTACTCGCGCAAGAATCGGAAATCTGTCGAGCGTAAACTAGAATTCAAGAAATATAACCCCATTGCTCGTAAACACACTATGTATAAAGAAAAGAAAGCCTAAAGGCGGGCGATGAGGGAATCGGACCCCCGACATCGGTTTTGGAGACCGAAGTTATACCACTTAACTAATCGCCCCTACTGCGTTTTATTCGCTTAACTAGTCCATTGTACACGGAACCGGAACTTTTGAAACTTTTCTCCCTATCTCTTGCGTCATTCTCATTTTTATAGGCTTCGTAATAAACAAGATCCACATCATTTCCTAATCGTTTTGTCGTGTACACCTTTCCGTTCCGATGTTCATTTATTCTACGTTGTAAATTTCGTGTGTATCCTATATACAAATTCTTTGTTTTTAGATTTTTTAGAATATATACGTAATACATATATATCGGTTTTGGACCCCGTCGCTCGCGAGCGACGGGGTGGAGACCGAAGTTATACCACTTAACTAATCGCCCAACGGAGTTATCCTAGCATACGCTCAACATATTTTTCTATCTCCTTATATTTCTCCGGTTTAAACCACTTGATTTCTTTATTTCGCTTAAACCAGGTCATCTGCTTCTTGGCGTAATGTCTGCTTTCGATATAAAGTTTATCAATCATTTCTTGTCTAGAAATTTTATTTTGCAAATACATACCGATATATCTATATTCCAGTCCGAGTTCGTGCATGCGTTTATATGTCAGTCCTTGCTTATGTAATTTTTTTCCCTCACGAATCATACCGTTGAGTCTTTTGAGCAACCTCTTGTAGATTCTCTGGTCAAGATTGTCTAGTTTTAAACCAATATAGACATACTCCCAACTCGACTTGGACACGCCGTGTCCAAGTCGAGTTGGGACATTACCGACGGCTGCAACTATCTCCAGAGCGCGAATCAAGCGCACTTTATTGTGTGGGTCAATAGTTTTAGCTCTCTTTGGGTCCCTATTCTTAAGTATTTGAAAAAGCTCTTCAGTAGATTTTTGGGAAAGTTTTTCTCGCAGTTTTTTGTTCGGTGGCACATTGGGAAAATTAATTTTTCCAACAAGGGTATCTATATAAAAACCCGTGCCGCCAACAATGATTGGTAACTTTCCACAACTTACGATATATCGTAAGTTGTGTTTGGCAAGTCGTTTATAGTCCGCGGCGGAGAATTGTTTTTTAGGATTGGCGACATCAATAAGATGATGGGGGATGTCTCTCATTTCTTGTCTGGTAACTTTGCCAGTGCCAATGTCGAGACCTTTATACACCTGCCGCGAGTCGGCGGAAATGATCTCCCCGTTAAATTTCTTCGCCAGTCTTACACTAAGATCTGATTTGCCTGAAGCCGTAGGGCCGACAATGATGAGGATTTTTTGTTGCGCCATAAAATTTTTCGTATTTCTTCGATAAAGATTATTGAAGTAGCGAGAGATATAATTATGAACCATTCCGACAAGTCGAGCGGCACAGTATGCAGAAACTTTTGGAGCAGGGGATGATAGATGGCCAGCGTTTGGAATGAGAAAGCGGCCAGGGTAGCGCCCACCATAAATCTGTTTTCAAAAATGTTTGCCTGAAAAATCGATTTGTTTTCAGAGCGGCAATTCCAAGCATTGAACCATTGGAAGACGGCAAGAACGGTGAGGGAAATTGTCCAAGCTTTCTCCAGATTCGTCTCGAAGTAATTTTGAAACAGCGCGAGCGTTATCACAAGCATGGGCATGGCCATAAGGAGTATTCTCTGTCCCATCAAAGTATCCACCAAATATTTCCTTGGTTTCTGAAATGTTTTACTCAACAAACCACGCTCCCTCGGTTCCATAGCAAGGGCGACGGTGAAGAACCCATCCGTCACAAAGTTTAGCCATATAATCTGCGCGGGTAAAAGTGGCAAGGGTAAACCTGCAATAATAGCTCCCGTGATTACAAGCAATTCTCCGAGACTGGTGGACAGGAGGTAAAGGACCACTTTTGTGATTGTTTTATAAATATTTCTGCCTTCTTCTATCGCCGAAACTATACTGCCGAAGTTATCATCCAAGAGGACGATGTCAGAAGCCTCTTTTGCCACCTCTGTGCCAATTTTACCCATGGTGACTCCCAGATCTGCCGCGACCAAAGACGGCGCATCGTTGACTCCGTCGCCGGTCATGGCGATGATTTCTCCTCTGGCTTTATAAGCATTAATAATGCGAAGTTTATGTTCCGGTGTGACTCTGGCAAATACTGAAGTCTTCGCCAAATATTCTTTCAGCGCGTCATCTGAAAATTTGTCTAACTCCACACCGGTCAGACTGG
>MHWZ01000003.1:3222-6159 GCA_001825475.1 Candidatus Zambryskibacteria bacterium RIFOXYD2_FULL_43_10
GTGGTCACCGGTAATCATCACCACTCTTATGCCGGCTGCCGCGGCGCGTTTGGTGGCCTCCTTCACCTCAAGACGCAAGGCATCTTTGAGACCGAAGAATCCGACGAAAGTCAGATTTGTTATGTCTTCCTGACTTAAATTTCCCGACTGGCGGGAACTTGAAGCAAGAGCAAGAATCCTAAATCCTCTTCTCGAAATGTCGAAGAATATTGATTTCAATCCGTCTTTTTGTTCGGGAGACAAAGCTTCTTCCTCGTTGTCTTGCCAAATCTTATCTGAATTTTCCAAAATCACTTCAGGCGCGCCAGCCACCGCCAAGAAATTCTTCTCCTTATCTTTGTGCAAAGTTGCATGATATTGGATGTTGTAATCGAAAGGTATTTCTGCTACGAGCGGGGATTCGTGTTCCAGATCGTCTCTGTTGAAACCTAACTTTCTGGCGAGTACCACCATGGCGGCTTCCGTCGGATCACCGGAGATCTTCCATTCCGTTGTCTTTTCTTGAAGCATGACTCTGGCGCTGGCCGAGAGGGCGGCAATTTTACCGCAAAGCAGAAGTTCCGGGTGATTGGGCGGATCTATAATTTGTTTGTTGATTCTGATGTCGCCCTTCGGTTCATATCCGTTCCCGTCAATCTCAAAGGTTTGACCATTGACGTAAATGATTTGGACCACCATTTCATTTTTGGTAATGGTACCTGTTTTATCGACCGCGATGACTCTGGCCTGTCCAAGCGCTTCCACCGCTTGCAGACGTTTGATCAGGGCGTTTCTCTTGCTCATTCTCCACACTCCTGCGGCCAGTATGACGGTAATGGCAACCGGCAAACCTTCTGGAATGATAGAAACCGAAATTGAAATGACAAAGACGAGCATCTGCATTATGGATTTGCCGGAAACTATACCAATGACAAAAAGGAGAGCATTTACACCCACCGTAATCATGATAATTATCTTCGAAAGGTTTCGAATGTTTGTTTTAAGCGGAATCTCTGTCTCGATTGAGGACACTTCCTTGGCTATTTGACCGATAACTGTCTCTATCCCGGTTCTTACCACCACCGCCTTGCCGTTGCCGGCAACAACATGGGTTCCCTTGAAGAGCATGTTGCGTTCTTCTTGCGCGGGTAAATTTGGGTTATCCAAGGTACCGGATGTTTTGTGTACCGCTTCCGATTCTCCAGTGAGAGAGGCTTCATCAATTTTAAGATTTTGAGCGGATATAACTCTGGCATCGGCCGCTATCTTCTCGCCCCCTTGGAGTAAAATAATGTCTCCGACAACCACTTGAGAATCTGCGACAATAATTTCTTTGTCATCTCGCAAAACCACTGCTTTTGTTTCCACGTATTGTTTCAGGGCCAAGAGAGTATTTCTGGCCCGACCCTCTTGAATGGAACCGACAACAGCATTCAAAATAAGAACCGTCATAATGACGATGCCGTCGGTTTTTTCTCCTATAAAGAATACCGCCAGGGCTGCGGCGAGGAGGATGTAGATTAGAGGACTTTGAAATTGCCGCAGAAAAATAAAGATTGCGCTATCCGGCCTTGATTCCGGCAACACATTTAGTCCGCCCTCTTCAAGCCTGCGTTTCGCTTCGATACTTGAGAGTCCGTGCTCGCTCGATTTTAATATCTCTAAAACTTTCGAGATCGGCTTAGTGTGCCACTTGATTTCTGTCGCAGAACCCATTCATTTAATTATACACATTCTTGGTGCCGGGAGAGAGAATTGAACTCTCATGGATTACTCCGCACGATTTTGAGTCGTGTGCGTCTACCAATTCCGCCATCCCGGCACTAAACCTATACAACTTAACGTAAAAAGATGTTAAAATCTAGTCATGTCCCGATTTTATAACGACTCCATTTTCTGGATAGAAGTAGATAAGATTAAACCGAACCCCTTTCAACCACGTCGCGAATTTGATGATGTCCAGCTTCGAAGTCTCTCAGATTCAATTCGTCAATACGGCGTGCTTCAGGCTCTTATAGTTACCCGCAATGAAGTTGAGAAAGAAGATGGAGGGATGGGCGTGGAATATGAATTAGTTGCAGGCGAGCGGCGCCTCCGCGCCGCTCGCCTAGCGGGTCTCGCGCAGGTGCCAGTGCTCATTCGCACTGGCGAAGAAACCGATCTGATGAAACTTGAGTTGGCTATCATTGAAAATATTCAACGCGAGGATCTTAGCCCGGTGGACCGAGCGCGGGCCTTTGATCGGTTGGTGAGAGAATTTAATTTCAAACACCACGAAATTGGTAAAAAGGTTGGTAAGAGTCGCGAATATGTTTCAAATTCTTTGCGTATTCTCACTCTACCGGAATACATTATTAATGCTCTCTCGGAAAATAAGATTACCGAGGGTCATACTCGGCCCCTCATGATGCTCATAGACCGTCCGCAGGAACAGGAAACGCTTTTTAAAGAAATTCTTTTTAAAAAACTCAATGTCAGAGAAGCGGAAGGTATCGCGCGCCATATCGCGGTTGAGCGCGCTCGCAAACTCATTGATCAGGAACTGATTGATATTGAAGATCAATTTAAAGAAAAACTCGGTACTCGGGTGCGAATAGAAAAGAGGTCTGCCTCGACGCAGGGCGGGGAAGAAGGTGGCCGCGTGACGATAGATTTTTTTAATAAAGACGACCTGCGTTCTTTGCTTGATCGAATTATTTCAAATGCGGTGGAAGAAAAAATTCTGGCGGAAGACAAATCTCAAACGGATGAAAATGACGGATCTCTTTACTCGGTCGCTAATTTCAGTATTTAAATATTGTTGGGATCTCTAAGTTTGCTAAGTTCGTGGCGAATATGGCGACGAGCTATGGAAGTTTTCGTCATATCGAGCCACTTGCGATTTGGTCGGGCGGTTTCGCTTGTCATAATGAAGACGATGTCTCCGTTATGAAGCTCCGTATCAAGCGAAACTAATTT
>MHWZ01000003.1:6196-9201 GCA_001825475.1 Candidatus Zambryskibacteria bacterium RIFOXYD2_FULL_43_10
TTGGAATGTATTGAGTAAGCGAAATCGATTGGCGTCGAGCCAATTGGCAGATCTACCACGTCTCCTTTGGGTGAGAAGACAAATATCCGGTAGTTGAAAAAGTCGCTAATCAACCTCTCCCGGAAGAGTCGCTGATTTTTTGGCGGCCCTTTGTATGATGCCAATTCTGAAATCCATTTAGGCACGTCTTTTTCTTTAAGGGTGCTTGTGTCGTCGGATCTTCTTAATTTTGGCAAAAGAGCATATATCCAATCCAAGACTTTCTTACCATGTTTGTCATCTTTGTATAATAGGTGAGAGGCGATGCCGTATTCAGAATATCGATACATTTCGTGGGTTTTTATTTGAAGTTCCACAATGTTGCCGTCCCCGGTGAAGATGGTGGTATGCAAAGCTTGATAACCGTTTGGTTTAGGAAAGGCGATATAGTCTTTAATGCGATGAGGTAAGGGTCTCCAACGTCCATGTACGGCTCCGAGTGCTCGATAACAATCCGCCACGGAATCCACCATGATACGTATGGCGTTTACGTCGTAAATTTTTTCCATATTTTTATCGTGTCTGAGGTATTTTTTATAGAGACTGTAAAGACCTTTTACCCGATACTCTATTTTGGTTGTGGTTAAGCCCTCCTTGGCGAGTGTTTTAATAACGGAACGGGAGAATTTCTCCAAACTGTCCGCTCTATCTTGATGCCGTTCTTTAAGCGCTTTTGTCGTCTCTTCGTAAGCCTTAGGATAGACATAGGGGAACGAGAGATCCTCCAGTTCGCGATTAATTTTTCTAATACCTAGCCGATACGCAATAGGCGCATAAATTTCGAGGGTTTCTGCCGCTATTCTTTTTTGTTTATCTTTGGGTACAAAAGAGAGGGTTCTCATGTTATGCAGACGATCAGCGAGTTTAATGAGGAGCACTCTGATATCTTCCGACATCGCCACGAAGAGTTTGCGTAAACTTTCATTGTGGCGATCGGTGCCTTTATATTTAAGATGTCCGAGTTTAGTGACACCTTCGACCAAAAAGGCGACTTCCTCTCCAAATTCTTTTACAATTTCTTCTTTATCCACACCGACATCTTCTATCGTGTCGTGGAGCAGTCCGGCCACAACAGTTGCTCCTCCCGCTCCAAGCTCCGCCAAGATTTGAGCTGTTTCGGATAAGTGTTTGAGATACGGCTCGCCCGATAATCTTTTATGATGAAAATGCACTCGCTCAACGAAAGCAAATGCCTTCTTGACGGAGGTAATGTCCTCGGCCGATGAACCAGACATGCTTTTTAAGATTTGAGTAAGCGAGTCTAGGTCTCGTTGATCTTGTGGGGATTGTGATTGGGGCATTTTTTATCCGAGCATCTTTCTGGAATAGTTTTAGTACCCTCCATCATTAAACTATGACAGAGTTTGCAAATTTCGCCTGTGGGTTTGGCTTTCACGGCATATTTACAATCAGGATAATTTGAACAACTATAGAAAGCTCCGAAGCGGCCGCGCCTTTCGGATATAAAACCATTTTTACAAACAGGACATTCTATGCCAGTGGAATTGGTCTTCTCCTGTTCTTTATCCTTTTTGACAAATTTGCATTTCGGGAAACGTGAGCAGGTGGTAAACATTCCAAACTTACCTTCGCGAATGACCATGTTTCCCTTGCCGCACTTAGGGCAGATTTCCCCAGTTTCCTTTGGTCCTTCAAGCTCTTTGCCTTCTATAGTGCGGGCCCCCTGACATTCGGGGTACTTCTCGCATGACAGGAACTTACCGCCTCGGCCGAGCTTAATAATCATGTTAGCTCCACAAACGGGGCACTTCAAGTCCTCTGGCGCCCTGCCAAGGTTAGTGACTTTCGGGACTTGTTCTTTTTCTTTTATTTCTTTTAAAAATGGTGTATAAAAATCGGACAAAGTTTTCTTGTAAGTGCGAGCGCCGTTTGCAATGTCGTCCAATTCATCTTCCATTTCGGCAGTGAAAGAATCACTAATATAGGTGGGGAAGTGTTTTTCGAGGAAGGAGCTGACCACTTCACCCGTATCGGTAGGGCAGAGAGCCTTAACTCTTTTCTCCACATAGCCGCGATCTTCTAGAGTTTTTATAATAGAGGCGTAAGTGGAAGGTCGGCCGATGCCACGTTTCTCAAGTTCTTTGATAAGACCCGCTTCCGAATATCTCGCCGGCGGCTGGGTCTCTTTCTCTTCGGCATCCATGTTGAGCAGTTTCAACGGATTACCGGCACTAAGTTTCGGTAAAATAACATCTTCGCTTGCGGAAAGAGGGTCGGCCTTAAGCCAACCATCAAAGATGATCCGCGAGCCATTGAGCCAGAAATCAGGCATCGGCACGCCGGAGCCTTGTGCAGAGGCGGCGATGTTAGCAACAACTTTCGTGCGCATTACTTCCGCTGATTTCATTTGACTCGATATGGTTCTTTGCCAGATCAGAGTGTAGAGCCTTTTCTCTCCATCGGTTGCGCCGGCCATTTCTATGTTCATATGAGTCGGTCTGATAGCTTCGTGGGCTTCTTGGGCGTTTTTGGATTTTTTAGTAAAGATGTGTGATTCGAAATAATTATCTCCGTACTTTTTCTTTATCAATTCCTCAATATCTTTGCGCGCGGCGATACCAAGATTGGTTGAGTCAGTGCGCATATAGGTGATATGTCCGGCTTCATAAAGTCTCTGGGCAAAGTACATGGTGCGTGACGGTGCGAGGCCAAGTCGGGAACTCGCCGCTTGTTGCAAGGTTGAAGTGATAAAGGGCGCGCGCGGAGCGCGCGCCACCTTTGTTTCTTTTACGTCCGCTATTTTCCATGAGCCCTTTCTGCCTTCCTCAAGAATTTTCTCCACCTCTTTCTTGTCTTGAGGTTCAACCGAGCATTCAAAGGTCAGACCTTGGGAATTTTGAGAAGGTCTGACCTTGGATTCTAAATTGGCAAAAATCTTCCAGAAAATGACCGGTTTGAAAGCTCGAATCTCCCGTTCGCGTTCCACTATGATTCGAAGCGCCGGA
>MHWZ01000003.1:9225-9782 GCA_001825475.1 Candidatus Zambryskibacteria bacterium RIFOXYD2_FULL_43_10
CCGTAGCGTACTTTCTTCCAAATAAGCCCGGAGAGGTCATAGCCGACCAAGCGATCCAGAACCCTTCTTGCCTCTTGCGCTTCTCTAAGATTAGTATCAATTTCCCTCGGGTGTTCGAGCGCCTCCTCAACCGCTTCCTTGGTGATTTCATAGAAAACGACACGTTTGGGATTATGGTTCGACTTGCGCTCACCATCGCTGAAGCCACAAGCTTCAGCGACATGCCAGGCAATGGCCTCACCCTCGCGGTCCGGGTCGGTGGCGAGCAAGATTTCGTTGGCCCTTTTTGCCAGTGATTTAATTTCGGAAATGATTTTCTCTTTTCCCTTTACCACTTCGTAATGCGGCACGAAGCCGGCCGGTATGTCGATGGCCGATTTATTTGACTTGGGTAAATCTCTAATGTGACCGACAGAGGCGACCACACGAAAATCTTTACCCAGATATTTTTCAATAGTCTTGGCTTTCGACGGTGACTCTACTATAAGCAAACGCATCGCTTAACAGATACTACAGAAACTTCCCCTTTGCAAATTTACCTGCTGGTTTTTGTCAGA
>MHWZ01000003.1:9795-14221 GCA_001825475.1 Candidatus Zambryskibacteria bacterium RIFOXYD2_FULL_43_10
TTCACCCAGTTCTTCCACTATCAAACCTTTGATTTCAAGAAGCGAGAGAGTGGCCAAGGCGGTGCTGATATCGAGTTTGGATTTACGGATCAGTTCATCGCGCGGAGATGGTTTCTCCAGAATTTTTATAAAAACTTTTTCTTCATCGCTTAGTTCCTCAATATCCACGAGAGTGGGATTTTCATCCGTTCTCTTTAATCCTAAAAGTTCCCGTACATCATTAGCGTCCCGAATCAGCGCCGCGCCGAGACGAATAAGCATGTGCGCGCCGTCGGAGGTGGGGGAATTTACCGGACCGGGAACACAGCCAACTTCTCGGTTATACTCGGTGGCCAGTCGCGAAGTGATAAGAGTGCCGGACTTTTTCTCGGCTTCAATAACCAAAGTGGCGTGGCACATTCCCGCCATAATCCTGTTTCTCCTCGGGAAAGCCCACGCGCCGGAAGGCATGGTGTCATCGTATTCCGAGATAAGTCCCCCACCGTTTTCAATGATTTCATTTGCGAGATTGACGTGTGAGTGCGGGTGTAAGACCCGCCTATCAAGTCCGGAGCCGGGAATGGCGATAGTTTGAAGTCCGGCTCGCAGAGCAGCGCGATGAGCGATGGAATCAATGCCGAGAGCCAAGCCGGAGATGATTGTAATAGGGGAACCGGAAAGTCCCGAGACGATAGATTCACACACCTCTCTGCCATAGCTTGTAAATTTTCTTGAACCTACTACGGCTAGAAGTTTATTGCCGTTATTTGGCAGTTTTCCCTCATAACGCAGTTGCGTCGGAACATCCGGTATTTCTTTAAGAAGTTCTGGAAAGTCGTGTGGAAGAAGTTCGTGAATCATTATGATAACATTGTAGCGTATTATGCTCGATATTAAATTCATCCAGGAAAATAAAAAGTTGGTAGCCCAAGCAGCCAAGTCAAAGCAGGTAGAAGTTGATCTTGAGAGGCTTTTGGAGATTGATGATAAACGCAAGGTTCTCCTTGGACGGGTAGAAGAGAAACGCGCTGACCAAAATGTGGCTAACAATAAGATAATCAAAGCGAGTTCCGAGGAACGCGGCGCAATTCTTGAGAAAATGAAAGCCCTCAAAATCGAATTGGAACGCGATGAAGAAGATCTAAAAGAGACAATGCGCGAATGGCAAGCGCTAATGCTCAAAGTGCCCAATGTACCCGATCAGTCTGTGCCCGAAGGTGATACTGATGTCGATAACGAGGAGATAAAAAAGTGGGGTGATATTCCAAAATTTAATTTTGAACTGAAGGGACACATAGAACTTATGACTGCCTTGGGTATGGCTGATTTTGAACGCGGAGTCAAGGTGGCGGGCTTTCGCGGCTATTTTCTCAAAGGATCAGGAGCACTACTTTCCTTCGCAGTTTGGCGTTATGCACTTGACTTCTTCGTGTCGCGAGGTTTTTCTCTCTACCTTACTCCATCTATGGTCCGACGTGAACCGCTTCTGGGTACAGGTTGGCTGCCACAGAGCGAAGACGATCTATACAAAGTTCAAGATGAGAAATATTTGGCAGGGACGGCGGAAGTGGCGACCATGGGACTTTTCCAGAACGAGGTGATTCCTAAAGAAGAATTGCCGAGAAAGATTCTAGCATTCTCGCCATGTTTTCGCAGAGAAATCGGTAGTTATTCGAAAGATGTGAAGGGTTTGATCCGGGTTCATGAATTTTTTAAATTCGAGCAAGTGATTTTTTGCGAAGCGAGTCACGATGAATCGGTAAAACATCATGAAGAACTTAATAGAAATACCGAAGAATTCATTGAATCTCTCAAAATTCCGTACCGCACGGTCATAAATTGTGGTGGGGATCTAGGTCTCGGTCAAGTGAAAAAATACGATATTGAACTCTGGGTACCGGGCGAGAAAACTTACAGAGAAATTAGTTCCGCTTCCTATTTTCACGATTTTCAGACCAGGAGATTAAATATTCGATATAAAGATGATGGTGGTAAGTTGCAATACGCCCATTCTCTCAACGCCACTGCCGCTCCCACTCCGCGTCTCTTGGTTTCTTTGGTCGAGAATTTTCAACAAATCGACGGTTCCGTAAAAATCCCCGAAGTCTTGGTGCCATATATGAACGGCTTGTCATCAATAGTTCGATAGACTCACCACAAGTAAAAAATGAATTTTTGATAACAAATTGCATGTACTCTCATATACTATAAAATAGTGCGGTCGCACTGAAGTATTGTATGAACCAAAATGTTATGGACTAGTACATTTATTTGACATATTGTTTAATCTACTATATGATAACATCCAGAAAGTAAAAATTAGTTTGTTAACGAAAGGAGAACGATCATGGATGTTCGGCGAATTATTAATAAAGCACTCGAGAAACAGGGAATCTCGCAAGAAACCATTTCGGAAGGTATGAAGAAGGCTCTGCTCGAAATTGAGAGACAGATAGATAAACAGCACGAGAATGAAGTGCATTTTGCAAAGAATCCATAAACGAGAAGCAGCAGACTGTATGCACGCTGAGTCCCGCAAAGAAGTTCCGTACAGAAATGTATAAGCTCTCTACGCGGGACTTCTTTGTGTATGAAGAGATAATTGTCGATTGATAAGGTTCTTAATTTAGCAGACTGTGCAAAGCTCGACTTTGCACAAATACGTTTAGGTATACAATAGAGACATGCGACTTCACGCGCCCGGAGAATATTTACATGTCTTTAATAGGGGAATGCAAAAACAGCCAATCTTTGAAACGGATCAGGATCGTTTAAGATTCTTATTTCTTCTTTTAACCTTTCAGGGAGAAGCAGTTATTAAAAATATAAGTAGAGAAATACGCCAGAATGTGCAAAGCTCGACTTTGCACATTAAGGATGAGTTGAAAAGTGAGATCCTAGAAAAGAGAATGGTGGAACTCGTAGTTTTTTGTTTGGCACCAAATCACTTTCACACAATTATCCGTGAATTAGTTGATAATGGTATTTCTAAATATATGCAAAGAGTTTTAACTGCATATACAAAATATTTCAATACCAGACATGAGAAAAGTGGGCATTTGTTTCAGGGTCCGTATAAAAGTGTCCATATCAGTGAAGACAGACAGCTAATGCATACCTCGGCATATATTCATAAACACCCATGCGAGATAAGCGGATGGAGAGGGAAAGAGCATCTTTATCCTTGGTCAAGTTACTAAGATTGCATCGGTGAAAATAGGTTTGGAGAATTATTAGTCACGGATATCATAACAGATCGTTATATCAAAGATAAAGGAGTTTCGTCATATAAAAAATTTGTTTCCAGCAGTCCCGCTAAGGAAATTACCAAAGAACTATTTACATAATTATGTAACTGTGCAAAGTCGAGCTTTGCACATTAAGGGCACTCGTACGGTTTATTAAAAGGTTTGATATACTTTCTTCATGAAAATAGTCTCAAGTGGTAGGGTTCTTAATTCAGCCGCCTTTTATAAGAAAAAGAAAAGAAGAAAACGCCTGCAATTTATTCTCATATTTATTGGAGTTTTAGCAATTATTTTTTCGCTTATTTATTTTTTTCGCCAGGAGCAATTTTTAATTACTACCATCGTAGTGACGGGGGAGAACGTGATAGCTAAAGAAGAAATCACGCAAACCGTCCGGCACCTGCTTGACGGTTACTATCTCTGGATCATTCCTCGTGCCAATACTTTCATCTATCCGCGCCAAACTATCGAACAAAATCTCACTGAAGCATTTCCAAGACTCAAATCGATCGATTTGAATTCGGACGAACTTCGAACGCTTATTCTTACAGTTGAGGAGCGTGCGCCTTTTGCCTTATATTGTGTTGGCGATAAATGCTTCTTCCTAGATAAAGAAGGGCTGATTTTTGCTCCGGCACCTTCTTTCTCTGCCGGAGTTTACTTTATCTATCGCACCGAAGACTTGATCGAAAATCCCATAGGTAAAAGATTCGTCACTCCGGAAGAATTCGGATCGCTATTGAAATTTATGGAGACTCTCTCCATATTAAATATCAGACCCTCGACGCTTGAGATTGGGATAGATGACTACAGTTTATTTCTATCAGACGGCGGTCGGATTATTTGGCGAAGGGGAGATGACCTCCTCTTTATTCGCTCAAACTTGGAAGCTTTTCTTTCCGACGATTCCATCCGTGCTCAAAGTGATTTTCTTAAAAAGATTCTTTATCTGGATTTACGTACCGAAAATAAAGTATTCTACAAGTTTAAATAACAAATAAATAAATTATGTTGGGATTCTGGGAAAAACTTCATAAACCTGTTTTCGTATTAGCACCCATGGCTGATGTTACTGACGCTGCCTTTCGGAGGATTATCGCGAAGTGTGGTAAACCTGATGTTATATGGACGGAATTTGTTTCTGCTGATGGTCTAGTCCTGGCGCCCGAAGCGGGCAGAAAGAAACTTTTGAAGAATCT
>MHWZ01000003.1:14228-15122 GCA_001825475.1 Candidatus Zambryskibacteria bacterium RIFOXYD2_FULL_43_10
GAACGGCCGATAGTGGCGCAATTTTTTACCTCTTCTCCAGAAAATATGAGAAAGGCCGCAGAACTCGCGCGCGAACTTGGCTTTGATGGTGTGGATATAAATATGGGTTGTCCGGACAAAAGTGTTGAGAAACAGGGCGCCGGCGCTTCGCTTATGAAAAATGTGATACTCGCAAGAGCGCTTGTCAGGGCGGCTAAAGAAGGAGCAAGCCCGTTACCCATATCGGTTAAAACTCGCACGGGCTACAGTCAACCTGAACTTGAGCAGTGGCTACCGGAAATTCTCAAGGAAGATGTGGCCGTAGTCACTGTCCATGCTCGCACCAGAAAAGAAATGTCGAAGGTTCCGGCTCGTTGGGAATTTGTCAGACGCGCTGTTGAAATGCGGGATGTCTCCGGTAAAGAAACTTTAATCTTTGGTAATGGTGATGTCTTAGACATTGACGACGCTAGGAGGAAATGTGAAAAATTTGGTTGTGATGGAGTGATGCTCGGCCGCGCCATCTTCGGTAATCCGTGGCTATTTGCGGAAGGAAAGATACCTACAACTGAAGAAAGATTACAAGTCTTGGTCAAGCATACGAAGTTATTTGAAAAACTGCTCGGTGTCTATAAAAACTTTGCTATCATGAAAAAACATTTTAAGGCCTATGTTAAAGATTTCGACGGGGCAGGGGATTTGCGCGCCAAACTTATGGACGCTAATAATGCGGGCGAAGTGGAGAAAATTGTGTCTGAATTCTTTAAAAATCGTATAATAAAGGCATGAAGAAAGACACTAAGACCGAAGGCGTGCTTTACCGCAAATATCGTCCGCAGAAATTCAAAGATGTTATTGGCCAAAATCATATAATTAAAGTTTTAGAAGGAGCGATTAAACTCGGCAATATTTCTC
>MHWZ01000003.1:15295-15683 GCA_001825475.1 Candidatus Zambryskibacteria bacterium RIFOXYD2_FULL_43_10
TCGCATTACAAGGTTTATATTATTGATGAGGTTCATATGCTCACCAAGGATGCCTGGAACGCCTTTCTCAAAACTCTTGAAGAACCCCCGCAACACGTTGTGTTCGTGTTGGCGACAACCGAACTGGAAAAGGTACCGGAAACGGTAATCTCGCGCTGTCAAACTTTTTCTTTCAAACAGCCCAACCAAGAGATGCTTAAAAACTTCGCGCTCTCTGTGGCGAGGAAGGAAGGTTTTCTTCTGGAGCCGGCAGCGGCGGAGTTGGTGGCTATTTTAGGCGATGGTTCTTTCCGGGATGCGCACGGTATTTTGGAAAAGGTTTTTTCTTCCACCCCCTCGACTTCGCTCGGGGCAGGCAAAGGCATAAAAATTACTCGCGAAGAAGTGG
>MHWZ01000003.1:15724-18777 GCA_001825475.1 Candidatus Zambryskibacteria bacterium RIFOXYD2_FULL_43_10
ATTCTCGAGGCGCTCGTGGAGAAAGATATTGAAAGGGGGATGAATGCTATTCAGAGCGCCGCCGCGGCCAACGCCGAGATGAAACTTTTTGCCAAGCTTATTTTGGAACGATTGCGTTTCCTATTTCTTCTTCGGCTCAAGGCCGGTATGGATGATTACATTAAGAAACAAGTTTCCGAAGACGATTTTTCCTTTCTCCAAACGCTGGCGGCTAAAGCTGGTTCGGATTTAACCGCCGAAGTGCTACTCTCATTTATTACCGCTTATGAAGATTCTGGCCGTACCTCAATTCCTGAATTGGCTCTGGAACTTGCGCTGGCTGATTGCGTTAAATCCGTTTAAATATTTAAACCGCGCAAACACACTTTGATTCGGCCTCATTGCAATTTTGGCAGAGCGCTTCCATCTTTTCTTTATACTTACATTTTCGAAAATGATCGGGGTCAAATACGTATGATGCCAAATTACACTCTGGGCATTTCCAATCCGGCGCCGGTCCTCCACAACGACTGCATAAATGACTTGAGAATTTATTGTGAATATGATTGTTCATAACTTAATTATATCAGAATTTGAACCTATGAAGTGGTAACAGAAAATTTGCCAAAAGAACAAATAATTCGTACTATCAAGGTGTAATTTACGGGCCTCGTCCCTAAATTGCGGGATCGTCTAATGGTAGGACATCGCCCTTTGGAGGCGAGTATCTTGGTCCGAATCCAAGTCCCGCAGCCCTTCTTCCCTTCGGTCATCAGGGCCTTCGGCACTGATATACAAACCGAAAGAAGGTCCCGAGCAGACGCGAGGGATAAGTATTATCTATGTCGTATTTTGTCTACATACTCGAATGCGCTGATAAATCTCTCTATGTCGGTTGCACTAACAATCTTGAGAGAAGAGTAAGACAGCACAACGATTCGAAATGGGGCGCACATTATACAAAACTGCGCAGACCAGTTGTCTTGAAGCATCAAGAAATCTTTAAGACGTTGAAAGAAGGACGACGAAGAGAGGTTGAAATTAAGGGGTGGAGACGAGAAAAGAAACTTACTTTGTTTCACTTGAGATAGGCCATTCGGCTCTGATAGCCTCAGGCTCGAAGAGTTCGGAGTCCTAGGAGTATCAAAAAATGAAAAAACTAATAATGAAAAAGCAAATAGTTGTGATAAGCGGCGGAGATACGTTTGAAACTTACGAAGAGTATTTAAAGTTTTTGCGTGGTTATCAAATTGATATTGAAAGATATAAAAGCGGTAAGACTGACTGGAAACCGTGGTTGAGGCAGAAACTCGGGAGTGATTATGAAGTTATTTTGCCGGTAATGCCCAATAGAACCAATGCTCAATTTAGTGAGTGGAAACTTTGGTTTGAAAAATTTATCCCTTTTTTGAATGATGAAGTTATTTTAGTAGGGCATTCTCTTGGAGGAACTTTTCTGGCCAAATATCTGTCTGAAAACCAGTTCCCTAAACAAATCAAAGCAGTTTTTCTTGTCGGCGCGGTTTATAATAAAGATAGCGAGGGTTATCCGTTGGTTAGTTTTGCCTTGCCGACCGGTTTGAATTTACAGGTAAAGCAAATTTATCTATATCACAGTAAAGATGATCACGTTGTACCATTTACTTCCTTAAAACAATACAAAAAAACCTTACCCAATGCCCAAACAAGAATCTTTGAGGACAGAGGGCATTTTAATCAAGAAGAATTTCCCGAGCTTGTGGAAGATATTTTAAATTTGGATAATTAAGAGATATATGATAAAAAATATTATACTTGTTATTATTATCGTGGGTGCAGCAATCCTAGTTTATATTTATATGAAAAAAGATACAGGAGAAATGAAAAATGTGGAAATGCTCGCAAGGAAAGGCATGTCAGTTATTGGAGGAGATATCGCCTACTTTGGCAATGTGCGAGGATTCTATGCTTATCCGGAGAAAGAGGGCGAATACCCGGGAGTCGTGATGATCCACGAATGGTGGGGCCTCAATGATAATATAAAGGACATGGCCAAAGAGTTGGCGAAAGAAGGTTACAAGGTGCTGGCGGTGGATCTCTTTGGCAAAGTGGCGATTACTCCGGATGAGGCGCGGATGCAAACTGCCACACTTGATCAAGTGAAAGCCCTGGAGAATTTGGAGGCGGCGACAAATTTTCTGCGACAAGCGGGCGCGTCCAAGGTAGCCTCTCTCGGCTGGTGTTTCGGCGGGAGACAGTCTGTAGAACTGGCGATTTCCGGCGTCAAACTTGACGCGACAGTTGTATATTACGGTAGCGGTCTGGCGACAACTGTGGATAAGCTTAAACCTATCAAGTGGCCGGTGCTCGGCATCTTTGGGGATAAAGATCAATCAATACCGACTGAAACAGTGCGGGCGTTCGAATTATCCCTTAATACTCTAGGTATTAAGAATGAAATCTATATCTATCCGGGAGTTGGGCACGCTTTCGCTAATCCTTCGGGTATGAACTACGCGCCGGAGGAAACCAAAGACGCCTGGGCGAAGACCCTTGCGTTCCTCAAAAAGAGTATGATAAAATAGCCGTATGAAAAAGACAATAATGCTTGCGGTTTTAGCGCTTTTTTTCGGCAGTCTGGTGCCGGCTGTTTCCGCGGATCATTCGTGGGGCGGTTATCATTGGGCGCGAACCAGTAATCCTTTTACATTAAAAGTAGGCGACAACGTTTCATCTAAATGGGACTCTTATTTAGATGAAGCCATTAGTGATTGGAGCGCGTCTTCGGTGCTTGATTTGACAAAAATTGTCGGTAGTACTAGGCCACGTACCTGTAAAGCGAAGACTGGGCAAATTGAAGTTTGCTCGGAGCGCTATGGCAACAACGGTTGGCTTGGTCTTGCTCAAATCTGGGTCTCGGGTTCACATATTACTAAAGCTGTAGCTAAAGTTAATGATACTTACTTCAACACGAGTACATACAACAAACCCGCGTGGCGCAGATTGGTGATGTGTCAGGAAATAGCCCATGACTTTGGTCTTGATCACCAAGATGAGGAGTTCAATAATGCCAATTTAGGCAGTTGCATGGATTA
>MHWZ01000004.1:0-666 GCA_001825475.1 Candidatus Zambryskibacteria bacterium RIFOXYD2_FULL_43_10
TGATGAACCTCGTTCTGATGACGCAGTACTTCGACACCTTGAAAGATGTCGCCGCTTCATCGCAGAGCAACACGATCCTCATTCCGCATTCGCCGGGAGCTCTCAGTGATCTCTCAGCACAGATGCGGAACGCCATGATCACCGCCGATCAGGTCGTGCGTCCGAACGGTAGCGGCGGTGAACCAAAGTCGGCCTAACCGTAACAAGTCAGGCCTTCACAGAGCGAGACGCGCAAGTGTCTCGCTCTTTTCTTTTTGTAATAATTTAAGGGAGCAATCCCACCGTTTTATAATTTCTCCTAAAAACGGTGGGGTAATTGTGCGCGCACGGGAGGGTTGGGGCAAGCACATATAGATTTTGCGCCTTGCCATTCCTTAAAGAATTTTGTATGGCAAGGCTCCACTTATTGAGTTATCACGACCAGTAAACGAAGCCATAGAGTTTAGAGCTACCACAGAACACGGAGAGGAAGCGCCTCGTATCGCCGCGAGGATACGGAGAAAAGAGTAATCAAAAGTAATAAAATTAAATGATACTCTTTTCGAAGTTTCTGAAGCGGCGAAGCAAAACCAAAAATTTCCTTTCCATTTTTTGTCGGCTCCCCCCACACCCCCCGCCGAAAATCTAAAAGAAAGGAAGGAAAATTTTTGGTTTTTGCTCCCGCGA
>MHWZ01000004.1:759-9920 GCA_001825475.1 Candidatus Zambryskibacteria bacterium RIFOXYD2_FULL_43_10
ACGAATCCGAAGACTATGAGATTCAACCGGACAATCTTAATGCCGCGCTTAATCACGATAGGGTCAAAATCGCACTTCTTGGCAGAACAATCTTCGAGCGTAAACAAGCCAAGGTTATTGATATAGTAGAACGGCATAAAACCGAATTTGTCGGTACTCTTGAGAAAGACGGCAATCTATTTTTTTTGGTGCCCGACGACAAGAGAATGTATAGAGATATTCTACTGTCTAGAGATAAAATTTTAAATGCTAAAGAAGGTGATAAACTCCAAGCAAAAATTACCGAATGGCCTGATGCGTCAAAAAGTCCCAAGGGAGAAGTGATTCGGGTCATCGGCCGAGCTGGAGAACATAATGCCGAAATGCTCGGCATTGTTTATGAAAGCGGTTTTGAGGTGGACTTCCCTCCCGAAGTAGAGAAAGAGGCGCAAATATGGAAAAAGAAGTATCAAAAAGAGGACAAACTGAAAGATCGCAAGGATTTTCGCCAAACTAGTACTTTCACCATCGATCCAGCGGATGCCAAAGACTTTGATGACGCCTTATCTTTTAAAAAACTGGCCGATGGCGATTATGAAATAGGCATTCATATTGCCGACGTTTCCCATTTCGTAATAGAGAAAACCAAACTTGACCGAGAAGCGCTCAAACGCGGCACTTCTATCTACCTTGTGGATCGCACCATCCCGATGCTTCCGGAAGTGCTTTCTAATGATCTGTGTTCTCTTAATCCAAATGAACCTAGATACGCCTTTTCCGCCGTTTTCGTAATAGATAAAGAAGCTAGGGTCAAAGAACACTGGTTCGGCAAAACACTTATAGAATCGGATAAGCGCTTCACTTACGAAGAAGCTCAAGAAATTATAGATAAAGGAACGGGAATATTTGTTGAAGAACTCAAAACTCTTAATGAACTCGCTAAAAAACTTCGAGATGAGAGATTCAGAAAGGGCGCGATTGATTTTGAAACTGAAGAAGTAAAGTTCGAACTTAATGATTTAGGCAAACCAATCCAAGTGTATAGAAAAGAGCGTAAAGATACCCATAAACTTATCGAGGAATTCATGCTATTAGCAAACCGTGAAGTGGCAACTCATATGCACGCCGCTAATGGTAAAAATAGTCGCGCCGCCTTCGTTTATCGTATTCATGACGCCCCAGATAGGGAAAAAATTGTGAATCTCGCCACTTTCGTCAAGGCGCTCGGCTTCGAACTTAAAAATAAAGAGGGAGAAACTACGGCCGAAGATATTTCCAGAATGCTCCGTTCAGTTGACGGCAGTTCAGCGGAAATGCTCGTGAAGACGGCGGCAGTCAGAGCGATGTCAAAAGCTATATATTCCACTTCGAACATCGGTCACTTCGGACTAGCTTTCGAATATTATACGCATTTCACCTCTCCTATTCGTCGTTATCCAGATTTGATGGTTCACCGTTTACTCCTCCGCTTTCTCACGAAAGGTCAAATAGAACAAGATGAGATTATCAAATATCAGAGACTCTGCAGTGAATCAAGCGAACGAGAACTAGAGGCGGCACAAGCCGAACGCGCTTCTATCAAATACAAACAGGTAGAATATATGCAAGAGCACATTAGTGAAGAATTCGATGCTATTGTCTCCGGTGTTTCAGAGTGGGGTATCTATGTTGAAGAGGTCAATACTAAAGCGGAAGGTATGGTCAAACTACGCGATATGAAAGATGACTTCTACGAACTAAATGAGAAACTCTATGCCATAGTGGGCAAAAATACCAGCAAGAAATATTCCCTCGGTGATAAAATCCGAGTCAAACTTATTGCCTCCGACCCTGAAAGAAAAACCTTAGACTTTCAGTTTATCTAACAAGGGTTTTCTTTTTGCATTAACGGAGTAAATGTAGTACAGAAAAACGTCACGGAGGCAGACGTGCCGAGTGGAGCGTGCGTTTTTAGTAAAAAACGATAGCGCGTTTTTCTGGCTATATTTGCGGAGTACTTACTTCGCAACTTCAACAGCTTGGTCAAAAGAGATGGAAAGAAGTTTGGAGATACCATTTGAACCCATAGTCACGCCGTAGATAACTCCGGCGTGAGACATTGTCTCGCGATTATGGGTTATCAAAATAAGTTGGGAATGTTTCGAAAGTGTCTCAACCAAATCCCCGTATCTTTTCGAATTTGATTCATCAAGCGCTGCATCGGTCTCGTCAAGAATGATAAACGGTGGCGGATTAACTTGAGAAACTGCAAAGATAAGCGCTAGAGATGTCAGTGCCCTTTCCCCACCCGAGAGCATCATGAGACCTCGAATTTTTTTCTTCGGCAGATTAACTTTGATATCTAGACCCTCTTCAACTTCTTCCTCAGTCTCTTCAAGGTCTGACCTTTTTCCGGCCTCTTTCGTCAAAACCAAACTAGCCTCTCCTCCGCCAAACATGGAAACGAAAAGTTTGTTGAATTCCCGATTGATTTTTTCAAGTCCGGAGTTAAATTCCACTGCCAAACGTGTTTCTAGTTCTTTGATAAGTTCGGAGAGAGTTTCGGCTGATTTCTCGAGATCAAGTAATTCCCGTGCTAAAAATGCGTCACGCTCATGAGTTTCCTTATACTCTTTGTGTACCTCTTCCATGCCGGTAACATTTGAATCTTCAAGCCGAATTTTAAACTTTTCGATCACGCGCTTGCGCTCTTCCTGTTCCTGTCTATTCTCATTTACAACTAATTTTTCCTCACCATTAAAATCTTTAAGACGAAGAGCTTCCGGGCCGACAAGGTGTCCAACTTCATTAAGTTCCCGCTTAAATTCTTCTTCATCCTTCTTTAGACTCTCCTCGTGCGCTTTCAAAAGATTTAATTTGGAAACCAGTGTATTTTCAAGTGACTGGGCTTGGAAAACCGCTTTTTCAGCTTCGGAAATTTTTTGCTCTTTTTCTTTGATAGCTTCGAGTAGCTTCTCAAGTTCCTTCTGACGCTCTTTAAGTTTACCCAACCTTGCTTCGGCCTCACTAATTAATTTTGAGTTTGTGCCATATTTTCTGTCTTTAATAAAGTCACTAAATTTATTCTTGATCTCAGCAATACTGGAAAGCGCACTGATCTCTTGGTACAAACTTTCCACATCCTTGAGTCGCACGGTCTTAAATTCATCAGAAGCCAAGAGCTTTTTTTCATTCTCAATCGCTTTCTCTTCCGCCATGATAAGTCCTTCAGACTGGCCAAGCTCTCTTGTTAAATCATCCTTCTGTTTCCGGATCGCACTCAAGCCTGATTCAAGTTCAAGTACTTTCCTCGCACCCTGCGATTCCTTGGAAAGTTTTTCAAGCGCCTTATTTAAGGGCCCTCTTTCAGCAAGCAATGCCGTTTTGGAAAAGGTTAGATAGGCATGTTCCCGTTTGAAATATTCTTGAGAAAGTTTAATAAGTGTTTGTCGCTGTTCTTCCGTCTTTTTAATCTTTTCAACCTGTTTGCCAAGAAATCTCAAATGCGGCGCAATTTCTTTTCGTAGAGCTTCAACCTGTTGAATATTTTCAAAGGTCTTCTTAAGTTTGCGTTCGCTTTCTAAACGCTTATATTGATAGAGTCTCAATCCCAACGCATCTTCTATTATTCCTTTCCGATCTTTCGGACTAGCGCTCAGAATTTTATCAGCTTCGCCTTGGGAGATAATATGATGACCGGATGCGCCGATACAAGCCCGCGCCAAAAGTTCTAGGATATCCTTTAGACGCACTGGACTATGGTTGATTAGATATTCATTTAAACCATCGCGATGAACTATACGTTCAATAATCACTTCCGAAAAGTCTAGATCAAAGATTTTCTTGGTACCTGCCTTGCCGGCAGGCAGGTTATCAAAAATCACTTTGACGGAAGCTCTGTTGGCGCGCGGCTCACTCGCGGCTCCATTCCAAATTAAATCTTCGCCACGTTTGCCACGCATACTTTTGACGGACTGTTCTCCGAGAACGAAACGGAAGGCCTCGGCCACATTTGACTTGCCTGAACCATTCGGGCCGACTATGACCGAGATGGGCGAATCAAATTCAAAAATATTCTTCTTTGCAAAAGATTTGAATCCCGAAAGTTCTATTGACTTTAGGTACATATTACTTCCAATCTTTAGCTTCGAGCGCTTGGCGGGCGGCTTCTTGTTCCGCATCTTGCTTGGACTTGCCCCTTCCCTCACCACACATTTCGTTTCCAACAGAAACTGTCACAGTGAAATATTTGTCGTGGTCCGGCCCCGATTCGCGTACAGTCTTGTACACAGGAGTCATACCCATATACTCCTGGGCTTTTTCTTGGAAACGACTTTTCGCATCTACCCAATCACCGCTAGCAAGCACTTCCTCAACCAGCGGCGCTATATGAGTCAAAATAAACTTTTTGGCAACATCATATCCTTGGTCCAGATAAATAGCACCAATGATAGCTTCCAGAGTATTGGCAAGAATATACTGGCGCGCCCGACCGGTGTCTTTCGCTTCCCCTTTGGAAAGTAGCAAAAACTCGTTGGTGCCAAGTGTTTGCGCCACTCTACTGCAAGTATCAGCATTAACCAGAGCTGAACGCAAAGAAGTTAATTCTCCCTCGTCTGAATTTTTAAGACGTTCGTAAAGATAACCGGTAATAGCCAGTTCCAGCACAGCGTCGCCGAGAAATTCCAATCGTTCGTTGTGTTCCAGAGCCGAACCTCGATTCTCATTAATATATGAACGATGAGTGAAGGCCTGTTTCAAAAGACTCTTGTTCTTAAATATCACTCCCGCTCTTTCTTCAAATTTTTCAAAATCCATATTTATGGTGAGTTTATTTATGGTGAGTATGTCGAATCATCGAACCATTATTTAGATTCGGCCAATTTCGTTATGGCTTTAGTCACTATAGGTAGGATATCATCATAAAAATTGAGATCCAAGATGTCCGCAAGTTTAAACCAGCGCACATCGTCGAGACCACCTTGTTCTTCTTTCTTCTCAAGGGTTAGTTCTTGATACGGCGCTTCGGCCAGAAAGTAAGCGACATGTTTAAGTATTTTTCCTTTCTCCGGATGATAGGTCGAATACGAATTTTCTCCCAATCGCTCGAGGATGTGAATGGGTATACCAAGTTCCTCTTGCGCTTCTCGGCGAAGACCTTCCTCCTCGTTTTCGTTACCTTCGAGCTTACCCTTGGTCAAAGTCCAGTGGCCGAAAACATCGTGCACAAGCGCCATATAAACATTGTTTTCGTGACGGGCAAAAACAACCGCGCCAGCTAGGCGTTCCACCGGCAGTTTATCAAGGGGTACATTACCGTATTTCTTTTTCGGTTTTGACACATCAAACTTACCCGGCTCCCCCATCTCCTTATAAACAGCGCCGAGCACTCCGTTTATAAACTTGCCGGAAGTCTCTCCGCCAAATATTTTGGCAAGCTCAATCGCTTCATTAATAGCCACTTTCGGTGGCACTTCCTTGCGGTCTGCAAACAAGAGTTCGGCCAAACCGATACGCAAGATATTTCTGTCAACAACCGAAATTTTATCAATCGGCCAATCGGGCGCCGCTTTTTCTATCAAGAAATCAAGGTTCTTTTTTTTCTCCAGTACTAATTTTAAAAGATTATTCATAAACGGTCTATCGTTCGTACCCGGCGCAAACTCCGAGACGGTGCGTTCAAATATCGGAAAAATCTCTCCTGTTTTAGCGCCTTCAAAGTCCCACTCAAACAGAGTTTGGAGAACGATTGACCTGGATAAATGTCTATTGGACATAAAGAACAAAAGAACTAAAGAACTATTTGATTTTTTTCGCCTGTTTTTCCAATTTAGCCGTTAAATCAATAACTTTCCTGCCGCGATAAGCGCCAGTTACTTTCGAAAGCCGATGCCGCAAATGAAAATTACCCGACTCATCCTTCAAGAGAGCGGGTTTAGAAAGCGCGTGGTGAGAACGCCTGTTTCTGGTATGAGACCTCGTATGCCTCATTCGTACTGTCATAACCCCACTTTAGCATCAAAATTGGTAAAAGAAAAGCCCCGCCCAGTTTTTGAACTTGAAGTTTTTCAAGACAAAAACGGGGAGGGGCCGGAAACCGGCGGGAAGCGGTCAGTCAAAAATGCCAAGCTCGCGGCAAGCCGCGAGATAGACTCCCTGATGGCCGTGGAAAAGCTCCCGACCCAAGGTCGCCGCCGGAACCCAGCGTGGTGGCGAGAGCTCGTCCCCTTTGTCGTTGAGAACTTCTGTCCGAAGCTCTCCTCGACAATCTTGGGTCCCAATAAGAAACCCATACTTGGTGTGTTCTCCAATCTCCCTCTTCCAGATTTCTATCGAGTCTGGAAGGCACGCAAGATAGGTTTCTTCTAGAATCTCGCGCTGAAGGGTCACACCAACAGGCTCATCGGGCACTCTATTCATCCCTCCGGGAAACTTTGTTTGTAGTTCGCTCACCTGACCACTTTTAGGGTTAGTTGAACGATAATCCACGACAAGAAACTCGAACTCGCTAGTCTCTGGACTGATGCGCCAAATAATGGCGCATACAAAATGGCTTTTCATTTGGACTACTCCTTTCTTTCTGTTTTCTGCCTCTAATTATACTACACCTATCTACCTTTTGTCAACCGGGTTAAAAAACTTCGGCGATGGATGACTGTTGGACCAAATTTACGGATAGCTTGGCAATGCTCTCTCGTGCCATAACCCTTGTGTTTATGAAAATTAAATTCCGGAAATTTTTTTGAGAACTTGATCATCTTTTTGTCTCGGATGACCTTGGCCACTATAGAGGCGAGTGAAATGATGGGAATCTTCTCATCCCCCTTTATAACCGTAAGTTGATGGATAAATTCTTTCGGCGCTTTGATACCCCCGTCAAGATACACTTGAGAATCCGCCGACACGCCGAGAGTCATCAGACTTCTCCTGATACCGAGCCTGATAGCATAAGAAATACCTTTTCGATCTATCACCTTCTCCGAGACTAACGAGACGGCAAAATTGAGCAGTCCTTCTTTGCGCGCCTCCAGAGCTAGGGCAAACCACAATTCCCTATCACCAGGAGAGAGCTTTTTAGAATCTTTTATACTTTTAAAAAAGTTTTTCTTAAAATTTGAGGAAATTGCTACCGCCCCCACTGCCACTGGCCCAGCCAGTGGTCCCCTGCCCGCCTCATCGATACCTACAATATGTGGCATTTTTACATTATAATACGCGTATGTCGCGATTCGTGCATCTCCATACTCACAGCCATTACTCTCTTCTCGAAGCCTTGCCGAAAATTCCAGACCTCGTCAAGAAAGCTCGCCTCTCAAACATGGATTCGCTTGCTCTGACAGATTCCGGCAATCTCTACGGCGCGATAGAATTTTACAAAGAATGCCGAGCGCAAGGAATTAAACCGATTATTGGAGTTGATTTCTATGTCGCCCTACGAACCAGACTGGACAAAGAAGTGCGGATAGACCATGAACGCAGCCGTCTGGTGCTACTCGCGGAAAATAATATAGGATACAAGAATTTAATTAAACTGGTCACCGCTTCCTATCTCGAGGGTTTCTACTACAAACCACGCATAGACCGCGAACTTTTAGAGAAATACAATGAAGGACTAATCGCCATAGCTAAAGAAGAAAAATATTATAAAGAAATTTTTGGAGACAGATTCTATCCAGAAAATTCATTGGCAATATATGACGTCTATTACCTCGAACCCGCTGACCGGCCGGCCCTTAATACAGTTCTCTCTATCCAAGAACACCTGAACCGTGGTACCTTCGACGCAGAGCAAGATCTTCACTTTCGTTCATCAGAAGAAGTTAAACAGGATTTCAAAAACTCTCCGGAAGCACTTGCGAATACTGCCAAGATCGCCGAGAGGTGCAATTTGGAAATTGAGTTGGGTAAGTGGGTCTTCCCAGAACTTGATATGGGCGATCTATCACCAGATGAGGCATTTCGGAAAATCGTCTTAGACGGTCTCGAGAAACGTGGGCTCAAAAAAACTCAAGAGGTTCTAGAGCGTATAGAATACGAGCTTAAGGTTATCAAGGATAAAGGTTTCTCAAAATATTTGATCGTAGTTTCCGATCTCTTGAAATACGCCCACGAGCATGGAATCCTTACAAACGTCAGAGGCTCGGTCGCAGGCTCTCTTGTCACTTACCTTTCAGGGATTACCAATATAAACCCTTTAGAATATCAGCTGCCATTTGAACGCTTCTTAAATCCAGACCGACCATCACCACCAGACATAGACCTCGATATTGCGGATAACAGACGGGACGAATTGATCGAGTATGCCAGAGGGAAATACGGCGCAGACCATGTGGCCCAGATAGGAACTTTCGGCACTATGATGGCTCGCGGAGCTGTGCGCGATGTTACCCGAGCTCTCGGTTTTTCCTATACCTTGGGCGATCAAATTGCCAAACTCATACCCATAGGCGCGCAAGGATTCCCTATGACACTGGAACGCGCGATGAAAGAGAACCCGGATCTCAAAAAGCTTTATGAAAGCGATGCCGACACCAAAACTATTGTGGATATGGCGCAGAAGATTGAGGGCAATGTCAGACACGTCTCTGTGCATGCCGCCGGTGTCGTCATATCACCTAAACTGCTCACAGAATACACACCGCTCCAATATGATACTAAGGGTGGACAGAAAATCATTACGCAGTATGACATGTATTCTCTCGACCCAAATGCTGGTGGAGAGATGACGGTGGGGCTTCTCAAATTCGATCTCTTAGGCATCAGGAATCTTGCTACCATCGCCGAGACTTTTGAGCGGTTAAAGAAAATCGAAGGAGAAACTCTAACACTCGAAAAAATCCTAGTTGATGATAAGAAAACATTTGAGATGCTCGCCCGGGGTGAGACCGAAGGCACTTTCCAATTAAATGGCCCTGGTATGACCCGCGCACTTATGGACCTCAAACCAACCAATATCCATGACATCAACGTCATGGTAGCGCTATATCGACCCGGACCGATGGATAATATTAAGGAATATATCGCCAGAAAACATAAACAAAGACCAATCTCCTATTTGCACCCAAAGATGAAAAGCTTTTTGGATACCACTTATGGAGTGCTAGTTTACCAAGATGACCTTCTGATGACCGCCATTGAGGTAGCCGGTTATTCTTGGGGCGAAGTGGATAAATTTCGCAAAGCGGTGGGCAAGAAAATTCCGG
>MHWZ01000004.1:9941-12249 GCA_001825475.1 Candidatus Zambryskibacteria bacterium RIFOXYD2_FULL_43_10
GAAGAGATGAGAAAACAGCACATTAGCTTTGTTGAGGGTTGTCAGAAACACGGCGGGATGAGCGAAGAGAAGGCGGAGGCGCTTTGGAAACTTTTCGAACCATTCCAGGGATACGGTTTTAACAAAGCGCACGCGGCGAGTTACGGCTACATCGCCTATATCACCGCATATCTTAAGGCAAACTTCCCGGCAATATATATGTCTGCCGTTCTTACTGCCGAGTCTGGAGATGTAGAAACCATCGGCGTAATGATCAAGGAGTGCAAGCGGATGGGCATAGAAGTACTGCCTCCTTCTATTAACGAAAGTTTTTCCCAATTTACCGTAGTAAATACGAAACCGTATAAGATCCGTTTTGGATTAACTACTATCAAAAACTTTGGACAAGGCATTTCAAGCGCCATCACTCTGGAAAGAAGACTGAACGGCAAGTTCAAAAATCTGGCGGATTTCCTCGATCGCATTAAAGATAAAAACTTGAATAAAAAATCTCTGGAATCGCTCATCAAGTGCGGAGCTTTGGACAATTTCGGCGAACGGGGAATACTATTGGCCAATATTGATAATTTGCTCGCGTATCATAAAGAGAGAATTAGCGCGCCCAAGAATCAGGATTCCCTATTTGGTCTGATGTCTGATACTTCCACTCTTCCCGTCCTTCGATTAAGCTCAGGACCTTCGGCTACGCAAAAAGAGAAACTTCAGTGGGAAAAGGAGCTCCTCGGCCTCTACATCTCCGGTCATCCGCTTGAAGCGTATCAAGATAAACTTCTTGCGCTCAAGACAAATATCGAGAAACTCTCTCATCTACGAGAAGGTGACGAGACAGTTATCGCGGGCATAGTCGAGGAAATACGCGATGTTCTAACCAAAGGGAATGAACGTATGGTCTTCATGCGTCTGGCTGATTTATCCGGTGTTATTGAGGTTGCAATATTCCCTAGAATACTTAGTGAATTCAGACAATTCGTTCAACCGGATATCTGTATCGCTATTAAGGGTAAGGTTTCTAAACGCAAGAACGAAACGTCCTTTATTGCCGAAAAGATTAAGGCCTTGTAATATTGAGTCAATGGAAGATAAAGACCATAAAAAAATCGGTAAGGAGCTTGATTTATTTACTTTCTCGGACTTAATCGGACCAGGATTACCGCTATGGACCCCTAAGGGCACAATGGTCAGACATCTTTTGGACGATTTTGTCTGGGAATTACGTAGAAAATATGGCTATCAGAAAGTAGAAATTCCCCACATAACAAAAAAAGATTTATATGAAATGAGCGGGCACTGGGATAAATTTGAAGATGACTTATTTCGTATCAGTACTCGAGAAGGACATGAGTTTGCTCTAAAACCTATGAATTGTCCTCATCATACTCAAATTTACGCCCGCCATCCACATTCTTATCGCGATCTGCCACAACGCTATGCTAATACAACTACTTGCTATCGCGATGAACAGTCCGGCGAACTAAATGGATTATCAAGAACCAGAGCATTTGCCCAAGATGATGCTCACGTATTCTGCCGTATTGAACAGGCAAAAGATGAGATCCAAAAGATTTGGGAAATAGTGCATGTTTTCTATGAATCATTTGGTTTAAATTTAGAGCTTCGATTATCTTTGAGAGACCCGTCGACACCAGAGAAATATCTCGGTAATCAGGAGTTGTGGGATAAGGCTGAAAAAATTTTGCGGGGTATAGCTGGGAAAAATAAGACTAAATACGTCGAAGCGCCAGGAGAAGCCGCCTTTTATGCGCCTAAACTCGATTTTATGACCAAGGATTCTTTAGGTAGAGAATGGCAGGTGGCGACAATACAACTGGATGTTAATATGCCAGAACGTTTTGATCTGACCTGCGTGAACGAAAGGGGAGATAAAGAAAGAATCGTAATGATTCACGCCGCTATTATGGGTTCACTCGAGAGATTTATGTCTATTCTCCTAGAACACACTCAGGGAACATTTCCTCTTTGGCTCTCACCGATTCAAGTCAAAATTCTGCCTATCGGTGAAGCGCATTTTGAATATGCGAAAAATGTTTTTGAAAAATTAAAAGCAGAAAATATCCGAGCAGAACTCGATGTTTCTGACGAAACCCTCGGCAAGAAGATTAGGAATACTAAAACTGAAAAAGTGCCCTATGCACTTGTCATTGGCGACAAAGAAGTAGCGGATGAAAAAGTAACAGTCGAAAGCCGCGACAACGGCAAACTTGGAGAATCTGTCATCAAAGACTTGATCGATAAACTTAAGGCTGAAATAAAAGAGAAGAAATAAAATAAATAATAATCACTTGATTAT
>MHWZ01000005.1 GCA_001825475.1 Candidatus Zambryskibacteria bacterium RIFOXYD2_FULL_43_10
TGCCAATACTTCTCGAGCAAACTTTAAGGGAAGCTCAATTGTCCGAAGCCGAGCTTAGGACAGTTGATTGTATTGCGGTTACAAACGGTCCGGGTCTAGAACCGGCCCTCTGGGTCGGCATCAATTTTGCGGAGAAACTTGGGAAGTCATGGCATAAGCCAGTTGTGCCCGTCAACCACATGGAGGGACATCTCGTCTCGGTTCTATTCCGAGACGAGAATGCAAAAATCAAAAATCAAAATGAAAAATTAGAATTACCAGCACTCGGACTCTTGGTTTCCGGAGGACATACTGAACTGGTACATATTAAAGACTTTGGAAATTATGAAATTATCGGCCGAACGCGTGATGACGCCGTTGGTGAAGCATTTGATAAAACGGCGCGGATGCTTGGACTTCCTTATCCGGGTGGACCGGAAATTTCTCGGCTAGCCGAGAAAGTGAGAAAAAGGTCCGCTAATGACAAAATTAAGCTCCCAAGACCAATGATTCACTCAAAAAATCTTGATTTCTCGTTCTCTGGTCTTAAAACCGCCGTACTCTACAGACTTAAAACAGAAAAAGGATTGAACGACAAATTTAAGGCAGATATGGCTAGAGCATTTGAAGATGCAGCAGTTGAAGTACTTATAGAAAAAACCCGTAAGGCTTTGTTTGAACTAGGTGACAAGATCAAAACTCTGATTGTGGCTGGCGGTGTTTCGGCAAACGCTCATCTATCTCAAGAACTTGAGAAGCTCATGGGCAAATTTTCTAATATCGTTCTTAGAATACCAACCAAACTTCTCACCACCGACAACGCCATTATGATAGGGATTGCCGCTTTCATAAAAATAAAGAAAACACCAGAAACCCTCAAGGAAAAGACCCCAATAATTGCATCCGGCAATCTATCGTTTACTTCGTAGATCCGGCAACAGTTATCTTGGCATCGCCCTTCTCACTTTTGTCCTCCTTCGAAATTAATTTGGGTAAAATTATAACCGTCTCTGGCTCTTCTTTTTCAGATATTTTCTCTTTTTCTATCGCTCGCTTCCCAAGTTTCCCTTTAAATATGGTTTGATTCTCTTTCCAAATAGATTTTATACGTAAAGAACCGACCAGGTACCATGACTTAATAGAAGCTCTAATAGAATTATGTTTGGAGTAAGTCGATGTCCAAATTAATGAAAGGATAAGAGCTAGCATCAGTGGTAAGATAACACACCACCATCTCATCATGTAGGCCGCCACGATAGCAAGACCCATGCCCACATCAATAGTCAGCCATTTGGTAAAGAATCGTTTTTTAGCATTCTCAGGGATATTTTTATAAAGGACATCCTTTAGAACATTTCCTAGGATATAAAGGACAATAATCACCAATAGAAATTCATACGAACATTTTATTATGTCTAATAGATTATCCGGTAACGCAAATATTGCGGCCGCCAGATTGCGAAGATTTTGTCCTTGAGGGGGTTCCGCTTCGCCCACTATAGGGATTACTATAGGCGTGGTAGTCGAAAGACCTCTTTCTTCCACACTCCCTGATTCGGAAGGAGGTGGTAACTCAACATCGACTCCTCGTGTTCTTAGACTGTCCAAAAGCGCTCTAAAGGCGGCTATTTCATTAACTTGAGACTGATTAAGCGGGAATATTCGTTGACAGTATATCTCATTTATTTTCTTAAGAGTCAGAATATATACATAGCCAGTGGGACCAGTGTGTCCCCACGGTTCCAAAATATCGCTGAAGTATTTCATTTGAAATGCCGAAACGGCGTCAAAGGTAGCTTGGTCAAAGACACCGGTCAGAGTAACTTCACTATGTCCTTCAAAATTTCTTAAAAAGCCCTGGAGTTTCAGAACCTCTATTGGGTCGTTAGCAAAATCGCGACGCATATAATCGCGCAGATAGAAACACACGGCCTCGGTCACTGTGCTGGTAGATGTGGAAGGTCTGGAAGAACCACCTCCGCTACCGCTACTACTTCCTCCGCCCCCACCTCCTCCGCCGCCGCCATCGCAGTTTGTTGTACAGGATGGAGTGTCATTTACCTTAACATCTGCGCTTGAAGTGTTGTCGCTAGAAACTGGATCAGTTTGGGTCCCAGATACAATAGAAGTGTTGGTTATTGTCTTGCCTTCATTACCGCTTTTTATAGTAGCGCTAAGAGTTAAAACTGTGGAAGAACTGTTCATTAAATCACCTATAGTCCACATTCCTGTGGTTGTGGAGTAACTACCCGTAGTAGATGTCGCGGAAACAAAATTTAACTCGCTCGGTATAGCATCTGTCACGGACACTCCGGTGGCATCACTCGGACCATTATTGGTTAAAGTAATTGTGTATGTAATTGTGTCACCAACACTGGCAGTCGACTTATCAACTGTCTTCGTCACAGCAAGATTTGCGCTGGGAGAAGATCCACCGCCGCCGAGAGGATTTACGACGAGAACGAAGGTTTTGGCATCGATACCACAATCATTTGTGGCTGATATTGCAATATTGAAAGTACCTGTTTCTGTAGATATACCTGAAATAGTATTGGTTGATGTGGAGTAACTAAGTCCGTTTGGTAAGCTTGAGGTGGCCACGGTAAAACTCGTAGTGGTAGAAACAACACCAGTAGTCGTTGCTGTTAATGTGTATGAAAATAATTGATTAACGATACTTGTTGCCGACAATTCACTAATGATCGTTGGTAGTGGGCATACTGGTGGTGGAGGAGGAGGTGGAGAAACAACTACTTCATCAAACGCCACACAAAGGGGCGTTATACTGTTTGGATTGATATCACTAAAGGCTGCGTGAATAGCGGTTATTGAAGCGGTACTACTAGCCAATACTAAATTAGTTTCAACTTTTTCTTCCTTATACTCCTCATTACTCTCTAAATCGCTTATGGCGCTAGTGGTAGCGATAGTCAAACCAAGATTATCTTTCAATACTAGAAACCAGCTTTCATTGGGTTGAACTTGTGTAAGTTTCGTCAGATGGTTGTCATAGGAGACCAGACTTATATCATAAGTACCAGCTGAAATAGACACTGAAACAGGGCCTTTGGTAGCGGCACTTAAAGTACCACTAGATATGATAGAACCACTACCGAGATTTACAATAGTTCTCCCATCTTTTGGAGTAAGTGGACAGGTTGGCACACTTGGGGGTGGTTGTGGAGGAGTTTCGATATCATCTCCTCCATCGTCACCACCGCCGTCGCCACCGTCATCATCCCCATCTCCACCGTCACCACCCCCATCACCGTCCCCATCGCCGCCATCACCACCCCCATCACCACCGTCATCGGCATAAACATGAGAAATATTGAAAAGAGCGCTTCCATGTCCGTGATAAGGTAAAACAAGTCCACGCGAAGACAGAAGGAAAACAAAAAAAGATATCAATACGATTGTATAAATTTTACGCATGTGTTTGCAGTTCCTATTTCCGAAACACCTTTGAAAAGATGCGTCAGAAAAGAGAACCGTTGGGAGCATGTAAGGAACACGCTCCCAACAAGTCACGGAACGTGCTATGGCACAATGCCGTGCACGTTCATTACACACCAGTGCTTCCATTCATATCCGAATAGCCAGAGGCGATGTTCACCACCCGACTTAATTGGAGACATGAAATTATCCGGCCAGACTGCCTCAACAATCCACTTGCGCGGATCGTCAGGAAGCATCACGCTACCGGCACCATACGTGAGTTTCAGAACCCCGAGATCCTCGACAACTTTTGCTGTTTGCAGATCTCTGTAGAAGATTTGTACACTTAAACTCACGGGGGCCCGTATCCTAACCTCACTCCGCAAACGTGGCCCTAATGTACGAGACACAGCATCCTCCCGATACCCGGCCGGATCGGTCGCATTACGGGTATTGCGACCTTTAGCTATCTTCATCAATTCCACAACCTTCTCCTGTATGACATACGGGAGAAGCTGGTAAGACCAAACATTGGCCACTAGCTGACGACCAGCCGGACAATCTATGGGCCCCTTAACCAACGGTGGCGAGGTTGCCGTTATGGTTTGACATCCAACAATCAGTAAAACAACAAGAAATACGGAAAATTTGTACATGGGTACCTCCTCTTACCAGAACATATAAATCTGATAAACACATTACGCTCCCGTGAAAAAAAATCAATAATATGATAAAAAAGCTTATGGTGAAAAAATGGCTTATTTACAACATTTTATAATTATTTGTCTTTTATATAAATAATGTCTTTGATTAAGAAAAATAAAGTTCTAATAAAACTATCAAATAAAAGACATGATTAAAATCACTTGCAACTATGTCAAATCTTTGAATAACAGATGTAAATTTTGTCCTTTAAAGTATCCAATGCCATATTTTTAGAGCATGTTATTATTGAGAGACCATATGGACGAAAAATTTCTTAAGCCATACAACCCGGGGGCAACCGAAGATAAAATTTATCGTCTCTGGGAAACGAGTGGTTTTTTCAACCCCGATAATCTACCGAAGAGACATCGAGAACCTTTTTCCATCGTTCTACCACCTCCCAATGTTACCGGAATACTTCACGTGGGCGGAGCCCTCATGGTTGTGATAGAAGATATTATTGTTCGTTATAAACGCATGAGGGGTTTTAAAACTCTTTGGCTGCCGGGTACTGACCATGCCGCCATTGCCACAAACACAAGGGTTGAGAAAATTATTTATAAAGAAGAGAAAAAAACCAGATATGACATAGGACGAGAGGTTTTTATAGCGAAAGTAGAAAAATTTGTGGCTGAAAATCGAGGGGCTCTAAAACACCAGATCAAACAGATGGGAGCTTCTCTTGATTGGGACAGAGAAGCCTTCACGTTGGATAAAAAAAGAAGTCTTGCTGTTAAAACTGCATTCAAAATGATGTATGACGCCGGTCTTATTTATCGCGGTACACGAATAATTAATTGGGACCCAAGAGGCCAGACCACAATTTCAGACGATGAAATTGTTTATGAAGAACGATTGGCAAAACTTTTTACTTTCAAATATTCAAAAGATTTCCCTATCGCTATTTCTACCACTCGTCCCGAGACAAAACTCGGCGATACGGCAGTGGCTGTGCATCCGGATGATAAAAGGTACCAAAAATATATTGGCCAGACTTATAAAGTAAATTTCGCTGGTGCAAATCTGGAAATAAAAGTAGTGGCTGATGAAATTGTTGATATGGAGTTTGGTACCGGAGCCCTGGGAGTCACTCCCGCTCATAGTCAGATAGATGCCGAGTTAGCTCTACGCCATAATCTTCCGTCAATTCAAGTCATAAATGAACATGCGAAAATCAAATTACCCATCCCCGGGCTGGAGGGAGAAAAAACTGTAGCGGCACGAGAAAAAATAGTTAAATGGTTAAAAACAGAAGGTCTTTTAATTAAGGAGGGAGAGATTACCCAAAATATTTCCACTGCCGAACGCACCGGCAGTGTGATAGAACCACTCCCAAAACTGCAATGGTTTGTGGATGTAAATAAACCAATTGAAAAGCGCGGAGGAAAGTCACTTAAGCAATTGATGCATGATGCTGTCGCAAGCGGACAAATTAAAATACTGCCGGAAAGATTTGAAAAAGAATATTTTAACTGGATAAATAACCTTCATGATTGGAACATCTCGCGTCAGATTTGGTACGGACACCGGATCCCGGTGTGGTATAGAAATAACGAAATATATGTTGGTGTAGATAGGCCGGATGGTTTAGATTGGGAACAGGATCCTGATACATTAGATACATGGTTTTCATCGGGTCTGTGGACATTCTCCGCATTGGGTTGGCCGGAGAGAACACGTGATCTTGAAATCTATCATCCCACAGATATCCTAGAAACTGGCTACGATATCATCTTCTTCTGGGTGGCGCGCATGATTCTGATGTCCGAATTCCTGCTAGGAGACATCCCGTTCAAAACGGTATATCTGCACGGATTGGTGCGAAATGAAAAGGGCAAGAAACTAAGTAAATCACTGGGCGATAATGTTGACCCTCTTTCCATTACTGACAAATACGGAACCGATGCTCTGAGAATGGCTCTTATTGTCGGCGTTGGTCCGGGCTCTGATAGTAAGCTCTCAAATGATAAACTTAAGGCGTATAAAAACTTCGCCAATAAACTTTGGAATATCGCGCGTTTCGTACTCTCGCAAGAAAGGCCGGCAGACGGGAAAACTGGACTTGACCAAGAACTGGTGAACGAATTTAGCGCGTTGACCAAAGACATTACCAATGATATGGAGAACTATCGTTTTTACATCGCCGCAGAGAAAATCTACGCATATATCTGGCACCGCTTCGCCGATGAGATCTTAGAGGAATCTAAAAAGATGTCGAGCAGGAGAGAAACCTTGTATTATATTCTTGAGAACTCGCTCAAACTGCTTCACCCATTCATGCCCTTCATCACTGAAGAGATCTGGTCCGAATTAAAAGCTAGCGCCAAGCCCCCAGAACCTAGAAGCCTGTTAATGATAGAGACCTGGCCATCATGATCAATCTTGAAACAGCCACGTACGCCCTTTTCGGCGGTATCCTTCCCGCGCTGGTTTGGCTCGTCTTCTGGTTGCGGGAGGATAAAAAAAATCCCGAACCAAAAAAACTGATTTTGCGAACATTTCTTTTCGGTATGGGCGCGGTGGTGATTGTTTTATTCTTTCAGAAATGGGTGGATATTTTGTTTCCGGGCACAACATTGCTTGCCATTATCTTGTGGGTCGTTTTAGAGGAGACATTCAAATTTGTAGCGGCCTTCTTGGGCGGTTTGAAGTCAACGGAAGATAATGAACCGATTGATCCAATTATTTACATGATTACGGCAGCTCTCGGCTTTGTGGCGCTGGAGAATGCCCTTTTTGTTGTCGGTCCGCTCATTGGAAAAGATGTCGTAACAAGTGTTATCACCGGCAACCTGCGCTTCATTGGGGCCAGTCTTCTGCATGTAGTTTCATCGGGCATCATCGGAGTTTCTCTGGCATTCTCATTCCTTAAACCCAGAGGCCAACGGGTCATCTTTGCCGTTCTCGCCTTAATCTTGGCCATTATTTTACACAGCGGATTCAACTTGGCGATAATCCATTGGGACAATGACGGTGCCATGTTTGCCTTCGGACTAGTTTGGATTGGCGTTATCCTCCTTCTCCTGGCTTTTGAGAAAGCCAAAATGATTGCGCGCTAGACAAGATTAGATATAATTAAACCACTATGCAAAACAGAAGATCTTTTTTTGAAAGACTCACGGGTGCGGTGAGATTGGATGAAGATACAGAACGTATGGGCGAGGAACAATCCAATCTCAAATCCCCGCTCGCGAAAACTAATCCGTTCGAGAACAGCGAAGAGGAAGCTCAACTGACTGTAGATGTTTATCAAACACCTTCTGAAATCATAATCAAAGCTATGGTTGCCGGGGTTAAGCCGGACGATCTGGATGTGTTGATTACCAGAGATTCTGTTACTATTCGCGGCAAACGTAGCGAGGACAGAACCGTATCAAATGACGAATACTTCCATCGCGAGTTGTATTGGGGTTCGTTTGCCCGCACGATCAATCTGCCAGAAGAAATTGAAGTGGACGGAGCGGAAGCGCTTGAAAAACACGGGATGCTTGTCCTCCATCTACCTAAACTCGATAAAAATCGCCAAGCTAAACTTAGAGTTAAGGGAAACTAAGAGATACTTTTTCTCAATAATAAAAGAACGCTAGGACTTTTTTTCATAAATATCGTGAGTTCCAACTGAATGAAATCTGACCAGATTCCTATCAAGAAAAGTAAAACCGATACGATAAGAATATGAAATGGAAAAAGCCCAGTATTCTCTCATGGTTCCGTGCAGTTTGTGCGTTTTCAGTTTTGGGTCAAAAGGATTTTTACGGAATAGTTTCTCACAAATCACAGCATGTTCTTTAACTGCTTTGGGTAACTTCTTAAACTGTCTGGAAAATTTGGGGGAGTATTCAATTTCCATGTATATCTACATCAGATCTTTCAAGGAACGAAGTTTTTTACCTTTGCCGGCGGCAAATTCTATTTCGCTTTCCATGATACTTTTCACCAAATTAGCATCCTCAAGTGAACGCATGGCGTCGCGAAAAAGCTCGCTAACTGAAGCATATTTATTTTCCTTCATGATATTATCCACACTCTTTTTTACCGAGGAAGGAATGGATATCGTTATAATATTTCTCATACTCCCATTGTATTACATTGTAATACAAACGTCAAGAAAGAAGCGCCTTATACCTTATGCCACTGGCAGGAATTGAACCTGCATTAACGCCTTAGGACGGCGCTGTTCTATCCGTTGAACTACAGCGGCAAGTGCAAAGAATATAACATAAAATTTGAAAAATGCCGATATTTTGCTATAATTCTTATCTATGAATCCCGTTAGAAGTCCCGTCGACTTATAAAGTGGTGATTCTATAAAAAGACATGGATTATTACCTTAACTTCTAACGGGATGAATCCTGAAGAAAAAGTGCTACTGGAACGCACCTTGAAACTTTCAGAAGAAAATAATCAGATACTGCGTAAGTTACAACGCAGGGTCAGATGGGCTGTCCTTTGGGGATTCATAAAAATTGCCATAATAATTGTCCCATTAGTAGCCGGATATCTTTATCTCCAACCATTTTTGGAACAAGCAATGGAAAATTATAATGGCTTGAGAGAACTGATTAATATTACACGTTAGCGAAATATGCCGCGGTAGCTCAGTGGTAGAGCGCTACCCTGAAGAGGTAGGCGTCGGGTGTTCAATTCACCCCCGCGGCACCAGTGGATAAGTGGCGGCTTGTTTTTCTGGGGATGTTTGTTAGACTATCTGCAGTTTCTAAAAAAACTTATTAATGGTTAATTTATTTTTAGCTTATGTCTGAAGAACAAAAGGGGCAGTCGGGTTATCTTAGCAAGCTGGTTATTATCTTACTGCTTATTGTGATGGGTTGGTTGGGA
>MHWZ01000006.1:0-7647 GCA_001825475.1 Candidatus Zambryskibacteria bacterium RIFOXYD2_FULL_43_10
GATAAATATTTTATGCAGTTTGCAATAATTGCGATGCGATAAGAATCTCTCGTGTTTATGATAATCTGACGTTATGTCGTTAAAAATTGGCATCGTAGGGTTGCCGAATGTGGGCAAGTCAACGCTTTTTAACGCGCTTACCAAGAAAAGTGTACCAGCGGAGAATTATCCTTTCTGTACCATTGATCCTTCGGTCGGTATCGTACCGGTGCCGGACGAGCGGCTGGAGAAACTCTCTGTTTTATCCAAATCAAAAAAAACTATTCCGGCAGTGGTGGAGTTCGTTGATATTGCTGGACTTGTCAAGGGCGCATCGGAGGGGGAGGGACTGGGCAATAAATTTCTTTCTCATATCCGCGAAGTGGACGCTATTGTTGAAGTGGTTAGAACTTTTGAGGATGCGGATATTATCCATGTACACGAGAAAGTTGACCCTATATTTGATATTGAAATTATTAATTTGGAACTCGAAGCCGCCGGTATCAAGAAGCCGACTCTCTACGTTTTGAATTTTTCCGAAGCGGCTCCCAAGGTTCGACCTTTTGAATTGAATTCTAAGGTCGGACCTTTGATCGAAGTAGATCCAGTTTTTGGTACAGGTCTGGACAAACTTATCGTGGAAGCCTACAGATTACTTAACTTGATTACTTTCTTTACCACGGGGGAAGATGAGTCGAGAGCTTGGACGACAAAGTGTGGCTCGAAGGCGCCGGAGGCGGGTAAATCGATCCACTCCGATTTCCAAGAAAAATTTATCCGCGCCGAAGTTATACATTACGACAAACTCATGGAAGTGGGCTCTCTAGTCGCCGCGCGCGAGAAGGGCTGGCTTCGGACAGAGGGTAAGGAATATGTGGTGCAAGACGGAGATGTCATTGAGTTTCTGATTTGATATAATGAAGTTATGAATACAAAAATAACCGCCAAGGATTTCTTTTTACACATTGCCGTTATTGCGCTCTTGTACACAGGTACGATGGCGCTCTTGAATATTTTATTTCGCGTCATTAATGTTGCTTTCCCGCAGGTAACTCAATATGGTTATTTTGGTTCAACCTCCATCAGTTTGCCAGTGGCGACGCTTATTGTCGTTTTTCCGCTTTTTCTCTTTCTTGCCAATATTGTGCGAAAGGGATACACGGAGGATCCAAGTCGCAAAGATTACCCGGTGCGCAAATGGCTCATCTACATCACCCTCTTTCTCGCTGGAGGAGTGCTCGCTGGCGATTTAGTCACTCTCATTTATTTCTTTCTTGATGGGCAAGAAATGACAACCGCGTTTCTTTTAAAAATCCTTTCGGTACTGGTAGTCGCTGGTTGTATCTTTGGTTACTACATGGATGATTTGAAGGATAGATTAACGAGTTCTCGCAGGAATGTGTGGAGAGTGGTGGGGGCGGTTCTAGTGGTCGGTTCTATTGCCGCCGGTTTTAACGTATTAGGAACACCGCAAAGTCAGCGCATGCTTCGTTATGATTCACAGAAAGTTTCTGATTTGCAAAATATTCAGTGGCAAATTATAAATTACTGGCAACAGAAGGGTGTCTTGCCCGCTGCGCTCGCAGATTTAGAAGATCCGATTTCCGGATTTATTGCTCCGGTTGATCCTCAGACGAGAAATTCTTATGAGTATAAAAAGGCCGGTACTCTAACTTTTGAGCTTTGCGCGGAATTCAACAAAGTATCGCAAGATAGCGCCGAATCTGTGGCTCGCATGGTTTATCCAGAGCCAATGGGAAAATTCGGAGAAAACTGGCAACACGAAGCCGGCCGCCAATGTTTCTCTCGTACCATTGACCCTGAATTCTATCCGGTAAGACCTAAAATTTAATAATGCATGGCTACGACCCTAAAGAGATAGAAGAAAAATGGCAAGACCATTGGCAGAAGTCTGGTATTTATGAAGCGAAAGATTTTTCTGATTTACCCAAATATTATTTGCTGATAGAGTTTCCATATCCCTCCGGAGATGGTCTTCATGTGGGACACATTAGAAGTTACACGGCGATGGATATCATCTCGCGCAAACGTCGGATGGAAGGATTCAACGTTCTTTATCCTATCGGTTGGGACGCCTTTGGTCTGCCGACAGAAAATTATGCTCTCAAGACCGGCAAAGATCCGAAAGTGGTGACAAAAGAAAATACCGATACTTTTCGGCGACAGATTCGGTCCCTTGGTCTATCTTTCGACTGGTCGCGGGAAATAAATACAACCGATCCGAAGTATTACAAGTGGACACAGTGGATATTTTTAAAATTTCTTGAGAAAGGTTTGGCATACAAAGCGAAGATTCCCATCAATTGGTGTCCGAAGTGCAAGATTGGTCTAGCGAACGAAGAGGTAGTTGATGGTAATTGCGAGAGGTGCGGCGCTCCGGTTGAACAGAAAGAGAAAGAACAATGGATGCTTGCTATTACCAAATATGCGGAGAGATTAGATAAGGATTTGGATGAAGTAGATTACCCAGACCGGGTAAAGATACAACAAAGAAATTGGATTGGCAGAAGCGAAGGTGTATTGATTAAGTTTGACGATATAGAAATCTTCACTACTAGGCCGGATACTATTTTGGGGGCTACTTTTATTGTGGTTGCCGGCAAGGAAGATAAATTTACCGGACGTTTCGTGACCAATCCAGCGACTAAAGAAAAAATTCCAGTTTGGGAAGCGGAATATGTAATGTCCGACTACGGCACCGGTGCCATCATGGGTGTTCCCGCCGATGATGAGCGTGATATGGAGTTTGCCAAAAAATATAAACTGCCAATCGTTGAAGATTATCAAAAAGCTGGCTTTGAAGATTTTGGGAAAAAAGTCACAAAATACAGGCTGCGCGATTGGGTGTTTTCGAGACAACGTTATTGGGGGGAGCCGATACCGGTTATTCATTGTAGTAAGTGCGGTGTAGCGCCGGTACCGGAGAAAGATTTGCCGGTGGAATTGCCTAAGGTTGAAAAATATCAACCTAGAGAAGATGGAGAATCACCCTTGGCAAATATTGACGAGTGGGTGAACGTGACATGCCCAAAGTGTGGTGGAAAAGCTAAAAGAGAAACTGATGTCATGCCAAACTGGGCCGGCTCTTCTTGGTATTTTCTTGCCTATCTTTTCAATAAAGAAGGATTCGCGAGTTCTGCGTCCATTGAAAATTGGAAATTGCAAATTGAAAATTTCAGGCATTTTATGCCTGTTGACTGGTATAACGGAGGCATGGAGCACACCGTGCTTCACCTGCTGTATTCTCGTTTTTGGAATAAATTTCTCTATGATTTGAAACTTGTTCCCACCAGTGAGCCGTATAAGAAGCGCACTTCTCACGGACTGATTCTTGCTGAAAACGGAGAGAAAATGAGCAAATCAAAAGGCAATGTTGTAAATCCTGATACCATTGTAAAACAGTTTGGCGCGGACACCCTGCGGCTCTATGAGATGTTTATGGGTCCCTTTGAACAAGCTATTGCCTGGAGCGAGGATGCTCTGGTCGGTCCGCGCCGGTTTTTAGAGAGGGTGTGGAGATTAAAAACTAAAGTTGCCAAAGGTCAGACCTTAGATACTGATTCTCAAGGTCTGACCTTGATGCATCAAACGATTAAAAAAGTTTCCGATGATATAGAGTCAATGAAATTCAATACCGCAGTTTCTAGTCTCATGATTTATGTCAATACCTTAGATAAAAAGAACAAGATTTCTCAAGAAGAATTCAAGACCCTGATTTTGCTTCTTGCCCCGTTTGCTCCCCACATCACGGAAGAACTCTGGTTATTGCTAGGACGCAAAGATTCTATCCATATTCAGAATTGGCCAACCTATGATTCTAAGAAATTAATAAAAGATGAAATTATTTTAGCTGTTCAGATTAATGGGAAAGTTAAAGCAAATGTACTTGTTTCTCGTGATCAAAGTGAAGAGGAGATTAAGACGATGGCGTTAGCATTACCTGAGGTTAATAAATGGTTAAAGGGAAAAAAGCCCGAAAGAGTTATTGTTGTGCCAAGAAAGATTATTAGCATCGTCACTTGACACATCTTTATCTGGGTGATACAAATGAGATAAATTATGAGTGAAAGGATTGATTTAAGTTTTAAGCCCAAAGAGATCGTCAAACGGCTGTTGTCAGTTTTGACCAAGCGCGGACAGGATATTCTTATCAGTCGATACGGATTAGGATCCAAGACCGCCAAATTCACCTTAGACGCCATCGGTAAAAAATACGGTATTACCAGAGAGCGTGTGCGCCAGATAGAAAATCATTCTCTCTTTATCATCCGCAAATCAAAAGTTTACAAAGATCTCGAGCCGGTTTTTGCCGAATTAAAAAAAGTCATTCTGGATCTGGGCGGTATTATCTCTGAGAAAGATCTTCTAAAACACTTAAGCAAGGATCCGAACGTTCAAAATTATTTTTATTTTTTGTTAATTATTGGCGAGGAATTTAAGCGTGAGAAAGCCGATGAAGAGTTCAAACATCACTGGCATGTGGACCGAGAGTTGGCGGAGAAGATTAAATCCGCGCTTCGTAAACTCTATTCCTCCTTGTCTGATGACGAGCTTGTGGCAGAAGGCGACCTCGTTAGTTCTTTTCTTGAAGAAGTGAAAGATCTAAACGAGAAATATAAAAACGAGGAAGTTATCAAACGTTGGTTTTCCATTTCGCATAAAATCGATAAAAATCCTCTGGGCGAATGGGGCCGCGCGTCTTCTTCAAATGTTAACGCGAAAGGCATGCGGGATTACGCCTTTCTGGTTATCAGAAAGCACGGTTCCCCGATCCATTTCAAAGAAGTGGCCAAGGCTATCACCCAATACTTTAACAAGAAAGCGCATGTTGCCACCACTCACAACGAATTAATCAAAGACCCCAGGTTTGTTTTGGTCGGTCGCGGCCTCTACGCGCTCTCCGAGTGGGGATACATGTCCGGTGTGGTCAAGGACGTTATTAAGAAAATTTTGGAAAAGGAAGGTCCTTTGATGAAAGATAAAATCATAGAAAAGGTTCTTAAAGAACGCTATGTCAAGGAAAATACCATTCTGGTCAATCTTCAAAATCCGAAGTATTTTAAGAAAGATTCTTCCGGCCGCTACCTAAACGCCTAAATTCCGTGTAGAATTAAGGTCATGATTAATGACTTTCTCTCCCTTTTCCAAACAGATTTTTATCGAGAGGTCTGGCGGCTTATTTCTTCAACTTGGCCCGTTTGGTTACCGTTGATTCTTCTTCGGTTTCTCATAAGCACCTGGATTACATATAAAAGACGCGAATGGCTGAAGAAAACGGGGAGCATCCTTCTAGAAATAAGAATTCCCAAAAATACTGACAAATCACCGGCCGCCATGGAGATGGTCATAGAGGGTATTTGGGAAGATGTGATAGGTTCACTTACTAATGCTTATTTTGAAGGTGAGGTTAGAGACGTTTTTTCTCTTGAGATAGTATCGCTTGGCGGCGAGGTAAAATTTTTCATCTGGTCGTTTCCAAAGTGGAAAAGTATTATCGAGTCTAGGATTTATACTCACTATCCGGGCGCCGAGGTTGTGGAAGTGGAGGACTATGCTGTAAAAGTCATCTTTAACCCGGAGACAATGAATTTGTGGGGTATTACTACCAGACTTGTTAAACCGGATGCTTACCCGATTAAAACTTATATAGATTTTGGGCTTGATAAAACAGGTAAAGAGCAAGAAGAAATAGTGGACCCGCTTGCTCCAGTTCTGGAATATCTTGGGACGCTTAAACCGGGAGAGAATGCGTGGATTCAGATTCTTATCCAAGGGCATCGCAAAGAAGGTTTTCAAGATGTGCGCTTATTTAGTAAGCCAGATTGGAGGGAGGGTATTAAAAAAGAAATAAAGAAAATCATTGAAGAGGAGCCGGTCATAAAACCTGAAAAAGGCAAACCCGCAAGTCTTTTTAACATTACTGAAACCCAGAGCGAGACTATCAAAGCCATTGAACGAAACTCGGCTAAACTCGCCTTTGATTCCATGTTGAGAGTGGTTTATGTCGCGCCCAAGGAGATATATGTTCGAACGAGAGGGGTGGGAATTATCGGTAGTATGCGTCAATTTGGTTCAAAAACTCTTAACGGTATCCGGCCACACAGATTTATTCCTGGTATTGTCTACCCTTGGGACGATTTTCTTGATATTAGGAGAAGATACAAACAAAGAACATTACTTGAAGCATACAAAAGGCGTTCGGTCTTTAATGTTCCATATAGGCATATTTTTGGCAAGCCGTATGTCTTGACGACCGAAGAGTTAGCCACCCTCTTTCATTTTCCTGGTTCAACAGCTACCACTCCTACTCTCACGCGCGTACCTTCGAAAAAGGCGGAAGCTCCATCAAATTTACCTGTGTAATGTTAAAGATCTATCTTCCTTTATTCGGTATTATCTTGTTTGCGATTGCTTCTTTTTTTACTACTCCTCCGCTTACATTTCCGTCAGCCGCCATAATTACTGTACAGGAAGGAATTGGACTTTATTCTTTAGCTGAAAAATTACAAGAAGAAAGGGTTATCCGCTCGCCCTTTTGGTTCCGAGCGACAGCGATTCTACTTGGTGGCGAGCGTGCCATGAGGGCCGGTCAATATTTAATGTTTGAGCCGCAGAATGTCTTTGCTATTGCCTGGCGAATTTTTCATGGAGATTATGGTGTGGAAATGATCAAATTGACGATTCCGGAAGGTTTCACTGTTGCAAAGATTTCTTCACTTTTTGACGAAAGATTTACATCTTTTAACCATGAGAGTTTTACGGCCTCGGCACCGGAGGGTTACCTGTTTCCGGATACTTATTTTATACCAATAACAGCTACAGCTTCCTCGACTATTAAGTTAATGAATGATAATTTTTCCAGGAAGATCTTTTCAATTCTGCCTGATATTAAGTCTTCAAGCCGGACTCTGGAAGAAATCATTATTATGGCTTCGCTTCTAGAAGCGGAAACACAGACCAAAGAAGATCGCGAAATGGCTTCAGATATTCTTTGGAAACGGCTCGATCTCGGCATGCCTTTGCAGGTTGATTCGGAGATGGGTACTTATGAATTTGTCGGTTTGCCGAAAAAGCCAATTAATAATCCCGGGCTGGTTTCGATTGAAGCAGCCATTCACCCAACCCCAACACCATATCTGTATTTCTTGACAGGTAAAGATGGAAAGATGCATTATGCCAAAACCTTTGATGAACACAAGAGAAACATTATTAAATATCTCTCATCATAAGGCCGGGCTTGCCGGCGGGCGGGTTTTTGTTGGACTTTCCGGCGGGGTAGATTCTGCGGTCAGTGCGGTGCTCTTGAAAAAAGCTGGATATGATGTTACCGGTGTGTTTATTAAAGTCTGGCAACCGGATTTTTTGCCCTGTAGTTGGAGAGATGAACGACGTGATGCTATGAGAGTGGCAATCGCGCTTGATATTCCTTTCCTCTTTTTTGATTTTGAAGAGGAGTATAAGAAGGGTGTGGTGGACAAGATGATAGCTGAATATAAAATCGGTCGAACGCCTAATCCGGACGTACTTTGTAATAGAGAAATTAAATTCGGAGCGTTTTGGAAGCAAGCAAAGAAGATGGGGGCAGATTTTATTGCCACAGGACACTACGCGCGGATTGAAAATTCAAACATTGAAAATTCATTAAAA
>MHWZ01000006.1:7692-7921 GCA_001825475.1 Candidatus Zambryskibacteria bacterium RIFOXYD2_FULL_43_10
CAATCCTACTTCCTCTGGACTCTCACTCAAAATGATCTCTCTCACACTATTTTTCCCATAGGGGATCTAGAAAAAAGTAAAGTAAGGAAACTAGCACGCAAATCTCATCTGCCTGTTTCAGAAAAAAAGGATAGCCAAGGAGTTTGTTTCATTGGCGAAATACGGATGGACGAATTTCTCTCCCACTTTGTTTCAACCAAATCGGGCAAGGTATTGGATACTCGCGGCG
>MHWZ01000006.1:8090-8887 GCA_001825475.1 Candidatus Zambryskibacteria bacterium RIFOXYD2_FULL_43_10
ACCGACACGAATTATGGTTAAAGATGTTAATTGGATTAGTGAACTCGCGACGACTCGATTATCTGCCAGGATACGATATCGTGGTGAGAAAATTCCCGTTATTGTTAAACTTGGACACGGCGTGTCCAAGCAGATTACTGTAGAATTTCAAAAACCGATGCGTGGACTTTCTCTCGGTCAGTCAATAGTTTTCTACGAAAATGAAATCTGTCTCGGTGGCGGGGTTATGGATAAAATATTGAAATAAAATTCTGCGGATACAAAGTAAAAATAATACGTTATAATAATGCTGTCGCACAATAGTAACGTATATAATATTTAAACTATAAACTAGAGTAAGTATGTGAAAATATTTGTTTCGGTGGCGGAGTGATGAATAATCTAATAAAAAAAGAGGCTATTTACAAAAAGTATTAGATATGCTATCATAGTGCTAGAATAGTGGCTGTAAATTCTTGAAAGAGAGGGTTTCTGATGAATACCGTATTTGTTTGGGGTGTACCAATTGTCAAAGAAACGAAGTATGTACGCCTAACAAAGAAAATTATTCGTTACTTTAAGAGGCATGACTTGGGAAACGTCGTGGTTTTTTACCCAAGTGATAGGATGGAGTGGGATTTGGGCAAAGAAATGGCGGTGTATGTGTCCGGTCCTAATATCGCCCATAATGTGACAATAAGACAGGACATAGCTATTACTATCGGCACATTTGTTCAAGAAGCGTTTAACTGCGAAAGGATCTCGTGTTCTGTTTTGGATGAACCAAAGGGCAACGGATATTGGTTATCCCGCTGATC
>MHWZ01000007.1:0-1999 GCA_001825475.1 Candidatus Zambryskibacteria bacterium RIFOXYD2_FULL_43_10
GATAAGGGATTTGAAGAGATAAAAAAACAATTCCCCAAATGGCCAAAAAGGATGGAATGGGCGGATCTGGATAATAGAGCGTATTTAAGAGTGATCGCTCACAAGGCGGATTATCTATATGACATAGGTGAAATAGAAAAAGGTATTGAGTTATATAGACTGCTTTTGAAGCTCAATCCTAATGATAATCAAGGAATTCGATACCTAATAGCTGGAATATATAAAGGTGTAAGTGGAGAAGAAGTGAATAAAATGTTTGATGAAGGAAATAGAAATCAGAATTGGGATAAATTAGAAGACATGGTTCAAGACCAGAATAAAATCCATAAATTTTGGAGTTATCGGGAAAGAACTAAATAATTTATATCAAATCTTAGAATATCGAGTGGTTCTGCCTTGTCCGATCCTTTTCACTTTTTTGAGCCTCATTAAGACATCCAGTGCTTGAGAGACGGTTGACCTGGATATTTTTGTGGCCTTGGATATTTCTCCTGGACTTGCTTCTGAAATATTTTCAAGATATTTCCATACGATTAATTGTTTTGGGGAGAGAAGTAGTTCAATATTTTCTTTGGATAACAAGTCAACAGCTTGTTTGGCCTGCAGAAGTAAAATTTGCAAAAAGAATTCTAGCCAAGGCACAATATCCTCTTTTTCTTTGTTTATTGTTTTCTGACTTCTCCTTAGCGCTAAATAATAATCCGCTTTGTTATCTTCAATTAACTTCTCGTGAGAGATATACGGGACATAAGGATATCCATATTCAAGCATCAGCAGATTTGTGAGGATACGCGAAAGTCGACCGTTACCATCTTGGAATGGGTGAATATTGAGAAACTCCACTAGGAAGTTGCCGATAATTAAGAGTGGGTGGATTTCCTTGATAGATAATGCTTCTTGTGTCCACTCGGTGAGTTCAAGCATTTCTTTAGGAGTAAGATATGCCGGAGTAGTGTCAAAAAGAATGCCAATGGATTGTCCAGCCTCATTTATCATGTGAACTTTGTTCTCGATCTTCTTGTATTCGCCACGGTGAAGTTTGTCTTTCTCAACATATTTTAGAAGTTCTTGGTGAAAATTCTTGATAGTACTTTCAGAAAATTGGATGTGTTTCCAAGATTCAAAAACATTGTTGAGAAGTTCATAATATCCCTTCACTTCCTGTTTATCTCTGTCTCTAAATTTCTGCATCGTAAGGCCTCTCATTAATTTTTCTACATCTTCATCAGAAAGTTTGGCACCTTCAATACGAGTAGAAGCACCCGTTGATGTGATGAGTGTAGATTTTTTTAGACGCCCCAAAGCCTGTGGGTTTAGTTCTGCACCACCAACCCACCTACCTTTGACCTCATCAATTTGATTAATCAACAGCCAAGCTGATTGAGGTAAATCCTTTAGTCTTTTATTAAATTTATAGTTCATATGTTCTTACTAATCTCATACTATGAGTATAGGAGATTATATTAGATTATATAAAGTATTGCAAGACATTTTACTCATGTTAAAATTGGCTTATAAGATAACTAGATTTTAAGCCATATGATTAAGGTACGACCCGAGTAGTTCGAATCGCTTTATCACCGCCAGGTCGTACTGAGTTATCGTGCTCGAGATGCATCAAAAGCCTTTCTTTACAAATTAAATACATTACGCTAAGGTTGGCCCAGACTTTCTCTTTCTAGAGGTGACCAATGAAAGAAGTAATTGTAACCGTAGGTCCAAGGGCATCTGGAAAATCAGATTTCTGTGAAAGGGCGATTGCTCTTGATTCCTCGATAGTTTTGATTAGCCGAGACAAGATACTCATCGAGCTTTTCGGTAAGACCTCGCTTGATCCCTATACGGGTGGACACGAGTATGCTATTGAGCAGATGTGGAAGATCACAAAAGGGCGATTTAAAGTATCCTCCGATGTCCGGATAATCCTCGACACGTGGAGTGGATCTTCACAAGAACGAGCTCGCATCAATCGGAAACTTAGAAGTTTCGGTGCGGATCA
>MHWZ01000007.1:2008-6241 GCA_001825475.1 Candidatus Zambryskibacteria bacterium RIFOXYD2_FULL_43_10
TTGGTATTTTATAACTCCAATCGAGTTTGTGGATAAATGGTTTTGGAAGAAGCCAGGCGTCGCGAAAATTGCAGACATGGGAACTCGACGAGAAAAAGGTCTGGTATTTTTCTGCGAAGATTCACCTCGCCATGATTACCAACTTTTTCACGAGCTTGCTTCGACGATTGATTCCGATGGGTTCGACAAAGTCGTGAGGATTAATCCTCTCACCATGAAGCCCAAAGATGCGCTGATAGTTGAGGCCAGCCTTGATTTATAAGGCTGGCCTCGTCTTTTTAAGCACCCGAGGTACATCGATTTTGATATGATGGAGTAGTCAAAAATAACCTTACAGGGCTTGGAACTGAAATAATAAATAAAAATGAAAGTTTTTGTTAAAGCGAAACCAAATGCGAAAGAGAATAAAATCATTCCACCACCATTAAGACTCGTACCAGAAAATGAGGAATGGTATACCGTCTCGGTCAAAGAGCCGCCAATTGAAAGTCGGGCAAACGAAGCTATTACAAAATTATTAGCAGAACATTTCAAAGTCTCTCGTTCCCAAGTCCGGCTTATCTCCGGCGCCACGTCGAAAAGAAAGGTTTTTGAAATCAGAAAGTAAACGGAGGATATTTATTTATTTATCTGCTTCCAGAGCCAGACGCCAACGAGAACGAGGTCAATCAGTAAAATCAACAAGACAATACCAGACCAAACCCCCGCCCCGCCCATCATATCTCCGTATCCAAATCCATATTGCATCATGCAACCATTATACCTCATCCAGAGTACAATGGCGAGATGAATTTGAATGATTCCCTTTCCAGTTGTTTCCGTATCTTACCGACACAGGCAAGCGCGTTGAAGCGGCTTGGAATTATAAGCGTGAGAGATTTACTCTACCACTTCCCCGCGCGTTATGGCGACGCGGCGCAAGTGACAAGTATTGCTGATCTACGCAGAGGAGACACTGCAGTAGTATTCGGCCAAATTTCAGGGTTAAAGACTTCCAAAGCTTTCAGGAAACAAATTCCCATGGCCGAAGGAATGATCGAGGATCAGACGGGTAAAATAAAAATTGTCTGGTTTCATCAAGCCTACTTGGCCAAGATGATCATGGGTGGTTCGTTGGTAAGGGTTGAGGGTAAGGTATCAGAAAGACATGGAACATTGTACTTTTCAAACCCTAAGATAGAGAGAACGCCTGATTTATTCACTCAAACGAAAGCGCATTCTTTATATCCGGTTTATCCAGAGACTCGCGGCATCACTTCCAATTGGATTTATCACAAAATCCAAAGTATTTTCGCATCCGGCATCTTGAATGAAATCTGGGACCCAGTTCCCGAATTTATTTTGAAAACTTACAAACTTCCTGACTTAAAAACTTCTTTAATCTATATCCATACACCCAAGAAGGAGGCACATGCGCAGATAGCCCGCAAGCGTTTTGCCTTTGAGGAGATACTTTTTATCCAATTAGAAAGACAGAAGACGCGACATTTGTTCAAAGAAAATAACGCCTTTGTGATAGACCCTTCAAATTCCTCAGGGCAAGAAAGTGAAGAAGAGATAGAAAAATTCGTACAAAGATTCCCATTTGCAATCACATCGGCGCAAAGAAAAGCCGTTGAGCATATCCTGGCGGATTTTAAAAATGGCCACCCGATGAGTCGGCTGTTAGAAGGTGATGTCGGCTCTGGAAAAACAGCCGTCGCCGCCGTAGCAGTCTATGCGGCGGCTACTTCCAAGCCAAAGGGGCAGAATTTCGACACGCTCCAGAGCGCATATATGGCGCCGACTGAAATCTTAGCCCAGCAACACTTTGAATCTTTTATAAAATATTTTTCCCACCTGCCTATTAATATCGCTCTTATTACCGGAAGCGGATGCAGAAAATTCCCATCCAAAATTAACCCCGATGGATGGACAAATATTTCTCGTGCCCAACTTCTCAAGTGGATTGCTTCCGGTGAAATTGCTGTCCTCATTGGTACTCATGCTCTGATTCAAAAATCGGTCAAATTTAAAAACCTTGCCCTAGTCATTATCGATGAACAACATAGATTTGGGACAACACAGAGACAGAAACTCGCTAAGAAAGATGGCAAAACTCCGCATTTATTATCTATGACCGCCACCCCTATCCCTCGCACTCTCGCCTTAACACTCTACGGCGACCTTGATTTATCGCTTCTTGATGAGATGCCCGCGGGCCGGAAAAAAATTATGACTGAAATCATCACTCCAGGGAAGAGAGATGGAGCATACGAAGAAATTAGAAGAGAACTTAAGGCGGGCAGACAACTCTACGTCATTTGTCCACGCATAGATGAGCCTGATCCGACTAAAGAGTTGGCCATCCAAGCCAAATCAGTCAAAGAAGAGGCGAAACGACTCAAAAAAGAAATCTTTCCCGAATACGAGATCGGAATCCTTCACAGCAAAATGAAGCCGGCGGAGAAAGAGAGGGTGATGCTTGATTTCAAAGATAAAAAAATTGATATCTTGGTGGCAACTTCGGTGGTGGAAGTGGGGGTGAATGTTGAGAATGCTTCGCTCATTGTGATTGAAGGCGCGGAAAGGTTCGGCCTGGCGCAACTTCATCAACTTCGGGGCAGAGTTATTCGTTCAACTCATCAGGCTTATGCTTACATCTTTACAGAAAGTAAAAGTGAAAAGAGTAGAGATAGAATCAAAGCTTTGGTTACGGCCCAAAATGGTTTTGAGTTGGCGGAATTTGATCTAGCCCAAAGAGGGGCGGGAGAATTGTCGGGAGCTAAACAGTGGGGCATTTCGGATCTCGGTATGGAAGCTATCAAGAATATTAAAATGGTTGAAGCGGCGCGTGCGGAAGCAACAAAGATTATCGAGAATGATCCCGCTCTTTCAAAATTTCCCCTTCTTAAAGAACGCCTCGAATTTACCACCACCAAAATTCATTTTGAGTAAACTATTTACTATCTACTATCTACTATCTATACTGTCATGATCCACCCTTAGCTCAGCTGGTTAGAGCATCGAGCTTATACCTCGAGGGTCCCACGTTCGAATCGTGGAGGGTGGACACTTTTACACCATAGACTAGAATAGAATCTGGAAACGCACATGTATTCGTGGGTCTTCAAACAATATATAGTCTATGTAAAGGAGGGGGTGATATCATGACTTTCCATCGGATACAAAGAGGGCTCAGAGCTGGCAAGAACTCACATTCAATACACCTAGCTGCGATTAAGCCAAAGCTTGATCAATTACGTGAGACCTTAGGTCAAGTAATGATTCTTGTGGACCCACTTGAAGGTATCAGGAGATTTTCTGAGACCATGATACAGTGGCAAAAACACGAGTTGGTAAGAGATCTCATTGCATACCTAAACGAGGAAGTCCCTTGCGCAAACATCGACGAGCAGATCATGACGCTTAAAGTGCTCCAGGCACACGTCGAACTAGGGAACCTTGATGCCAATGAGTTCTCGCCGGAGGATGCCAGAAGATTCTTGACCCAGTACGCCGGTTCGGTAATTGTCACCGTCAAGGAGTTAGAAGACATCGTGAAGTAACAACGCCTCTCGGTCAGTCGAAGGCGACCCGCCGGTTTGCAAATGCAACGGCGGGTCTGGTTTTTATATATTCTCTGTGATTTATTATTTAAATGATATTATTAATACAATCCTCATGTCCATATTCCCCATAGAAATTATTTTTAATATCTTGGCCGGGTTGGTATTCCTTATCTACTGGGGTATAACTTTTGTCATTCTCTATCACTTCTCCCGTTTTGGCATTGGTGTCCAACCAAAAAAATTCGCCGCCGTGTTTCTCTTTGGTTCAGTGGTACTTTCCGCGGCAGCAATAATCTTATTTATGAGAATAAACATTGGCTCCTTTTTCTCATAATCATATTATGATTAAAAAACTTTTCTCTATCTTCCACGACTCCCCCAATTCCTTTGAAGGCCAGAAGCAGGGCGAAGAGGTATTTATGCTCCTACGACATCATCCATTCACTATCATAATTAAAGTTCTACTTTTTATACTCGCAGGCCTTGTACCTATCGTAGTGTGGACAATATCCGCCACGCTCTTTCCAGAATACAATTGGCTCCATATTTTCCTATTTATTTCAAGCGTCTGGTATCTCATTCTTTGGCTTGCAATTTTTCACTCTCTAGCTATGTACACACTCAATACTGTCATCATCACCAACCAACGCATTATAGACAACGACCAACACGGACTATTCAA
>MHWZ01000007.1:6299-7934 GCA_001825475.1 Candidatus Zambryskibacteria bacterium RIFOXYD2_FULL_43_10
GGACTCATTGAGACTTTCCTCACCTTTGGAGATGTGACCGTTCAAACCGCCGCTTCGGAGAAACAATTCGTTTTCCACAAGGTTCCGGAGCCAGAAAGAGTCAAGGATATGATCATGCAGATTACTCGTTCCCGAGCTTCCGGAGTTCAGGCCATGGTACAATAGACGTGGGTTAGTAATAACCTTAATCATTAATTTATTATAGAAATATGCACAAGATTACGTTTGTCCTGCTTGTCATTGGAGGTCTCAATTGGGGTTTAGAGGCCGCAGGTTATGGTATTGGTAATTATATTCCAGAAGGGTTTGCTTTGGCTATCTACGTTTTGGTCGCTCTCTCGGCCATTTATGAAGTCTTTAGTCATAAAGGACTCTGTCGTAATTGCGCTCCCCAAGGAGGAATGTAAATCAAAAGTCCGCCGCAAGGCGGACTTTTGATTTATCCTGAGTATATCGAAGGATTAAACTTGACGCTCAATGTCTTTCTTCTTTTTTGGTACGATACCGTGCGCTATCAATATTTCTTCAAATTCTTTTTGTTCAATAGTTTCAACTTCTATTAACCGTAAAGCGATAGTATCGAGCGCCTTTCTATGATCTTTAATAATCTTCTCTACTTTTTTCATTGCCTCATTCATAATCTTGTAGACTTCGGCGTCAATCTCGGCTCCCACTTTTTCAGAATATTCTTTGTCCCCAACCCCCAGGCCAAAAAGCGGCTTGCCGCCCGCGCCTTCAAGCGCGATCGGACCCATTTTCTCGCTCATACCGTATTTGGTTACCATATCACGGGCCAGAGCGGTGGCAACTTGGAGATCATTTGACGGACCAGTGGTCAAATCGTGGAAAATAGTCTTCTCGACCACATAACCGCCGAGCGCCACCGCGATGTCATCAAGAAATTCCCTCTTTGATTGGAGTTTGCGGTCTTCGAGCGGCAACTTCAAGACATATCCCGCCGCGCGACCGCGTGAAATGATCGAAATTTTATGAACCGGATCAGCGTAAGGAAGCACGGAGGCGGTAACTGCGTGGCCCGCTTCGTGGAAAGCGGTTAATTCTTTTTCTTTCCGCGAAAGAATATGGCTCTTTCTTTCCGGACCGAGCATTACCTTTTCTATCGAACGAATGAGATCAAACTGCGCCACCTTAACCCTTTCCTCGCGGGCCGCAAGGATCGCCGCTTCGTTCATAAGCGAGTAGAGATCGGCGCCGGAAAAACCGGGCGTACGTTCGGCGATTAAAGCAAGATTGACATCTTCGGCAAACGGTTTCGCTCGCGCATGGATTAAGAGAATTTCTTCCCTATCTTTGCGGTCAGGTAAGTCCAAAGTCACGCGCCGATCAAATCGTCCCGGTCTCAAAAGCGCCGGATCCAATACATCGGGACGATTAGTGGCCGCCATCACGATCACTTTCTCATTCGGTTCAAAACCGTCAAGCTCGACTAGAATCTGATTTAGAGTCTGTTCACGTTCGTCATTGCCGCCGCCAACTCCCGTGCCTCGCACTCGGCCAACCGCATCTATTTCATCTACAAAGATAATGGCCGGCGCCGCCTTCTTGGCCAAATCGAAGAGGTCACGCACCCGCGAGGCCCCCACACCCACGAACATCTCTACGAACTCCGAACCG
>MHWZ01000007.1:8096-20516 GCA_001825475.1 Candidatus Zambryskibacteria bacterium RIFOXYD2_FULL_43_10
TCTTCCTTGGCCTCTCTGCATCCGGCCACATCTTTGAAAGTAACCTTCTGACTTTTGTCATCAGGATGAGTCATCCGCGCCTTAGATTGGCCGAAGGTAAAGGCTTGCATGCCGGCCCCCTTAACTTGCCGCGAGAGAAACCATAAAAAGAAAACTATAAAGGCGATAGGTAAAATGACAGGCGCGAGCGAGACGAACCAATACATGAATCCTTGGTCATTCTTAACTTCAATATTTACTTTGGAGAGCGCCTCCGGAGAAACATCATAATTTTTAAGCGTAGTGGTCAAGGCCGTACCGGCTTCTTTCTTGGAAACTTTCTGGGCTTCGGAATTAATAAAAGTGACTTCAAGATTGTCACCAACGACGGTGATGGATGAAACTTTTCCAAGAGATATTTCCTGCGCGAGAGTGGAGAGTGAAATCTCCTCGACAGATTTGGAAGCATCGGAGATGAAGGAATAGATGCTGACTAGAGAGAAGAAAATGACAAGAGCAAGCAAGGCTTGTTTTAAAAGTGTTTGGCCGGGCGGGAGGGTACCGCCCCCTTTCGGCGGTTTGGTGATAATAATTTTCTTCGGTTTATTAGGAAATCCTTTCATTGCGCCATTATATATAAAAGTTGGAATTTTGCTATTATTTCCATATGACAAGGTATGTCGACAATTCAAGAGCTCTATTTGACTATGAAGTGCTTGAACATTTCACGGCCGGGATTGAACTTCTGGGTACGGAAGTTAAATCCGTGCGAGAAGGCAAAATGAATTTAAGAGGAGCATTTGTTGCTGTCCGCGGCAGCTTGCCCCGCTCTAGCGGTGGTGAAGCTTATTTAATAGGCGCGGAAATTCCCGCTTATCAGCCCAAAAACGCGCCCAAAGAATACGATGCTCTCCGATCAAGAAAACTCCTCTTAACACAAAGTGAATTAGAAGAACTTAAAAATGCCGAAGGTACAAAAGGATTGACAATTATCCCTCTTTCGGTGTATAGTAAGGGTAGGTTTCTGAAGCTCGATATCGCCATTGCTCGCGGCAAGAAAAAATTTGATAAACGTCAAGCGATCAAAAAGCGAGATGTCGAAAGAGACCTAAAACGTTCGTTGTGATATTAATACGGGGGTGTCAGTTTTGACACGAGACATGCGTTGTTCGTGGCAAGCAGAGTTAGGGTCAACTCTTTAAACTACCCTGAAACTTAAGTGCAGACTCTATTGTCGCACGAGCCAAGTCAATTGTTTCTCCGTATTTTGCGAGAAACGACTTCGCTTTCGCTTACGTTCGAGTTTAATACTCGATCTCTGTGAACATCTTGAAACTTGCTATCCAGCACGGGTCTCGTAGATGCATTATCTGCTGGGTTGTAGTTCCAATACTGCTCATATCGGAATCAAACAAAGAGCTATAACTTCCTGACGTTTCGTCTAATTTTTAGTCCGGAAGTCGAGAATCCAAGTTAGTCTAAGCTTGCTAGATTCGTTCCACTCATCCTCATGGACAGGAGTTCAATCTCCTCACCTCCACCACTTCGCTTCCGTCGCAAAGCTCCTCAAGCTTCGCGGTGCTAGCACCACAAAATTCCATTGGCCAATAGTCAGTGGTTTTTTGTTTGGGTGTAGCAAGAACTGTTCTTGCTAGTTCTACAGGATTTACTTTCGCACTGGTTTATTCTTCATTTCTTTATATCTTTCCTGTCAAGAAACATCTCTAGCTGTTTAACTCTTTCAGGAACTCCTTTCTGTTTTCTCAAGTCATCTGTTGCACCCGACTCTTCATCTAAACTCATCGGGGATTGTTCCCATCCGCCAAACTCATTCTTTCTAAACTGGGTTCCCCACTTCTGCTTCTCTCCTCTTGTCAATAGATATCTGTCTTCAGATGCAGCGGACAACCATTTGCATTTTTCGCTACCCTTCTCTACACCAAGATTTGATAATTCAAGGGCTATTGCGTAATCTTCAATGTTTGAACTGTGCTGGAATAGCATAGCAAGGTGGAAAAAATCGTCTGAGATAAATTCTAAATTTCCAGCTTTAAATAGCGCACAAATTTCGTGAGCCCTATGAATGCGTTCCTCGTCATTAACACGCATGCTTTCTAGATTTATTTCACCATATTTGCCAGCTCTATCTTGCTGGTCAGCTTCATACAAACCCTTTAATTCCGCAGAAATTTCTTCTGAAGTTTTCACAGTCCTATAATACTATTAATCTTCTAAAATAGCCTCGGGCGCTTCCCTACTTCACTAAAGCTACGCGGGGCACAGCAAAAACCCAAGAATATAGTTGGTTCCCATTTTTGCTTACTAAATTCACAGGACTCTTGTGCGGGATCTGGGTTGTTGATACAATGCTTTTTACTGCGTGGCGGGCTGTCCACAGATTAGATACCTGTAGGGCAAAGGCATGTGTGCGCACACATGCAGGAGTGTCGCCAGAAGATGGCTGATTAAGTTCGGCGGCTGATGTCAGTAACTGATTAACTTCAGAACATCTAGCTAATATCTTTGCTGGCTGTTTACACACTCAAGAAAGCTTACGCAGTCTGGGAGGAAGGGGCCGTGCCTTAGTGATGAATTGCGTCAAGAGACGATTCTGAGCTGAAGATTTGACTTTAGCTCCAATTCTGAATAGGCATCGCCCCGCCTGAAATCCACGAGGGGGCTCGCCTTTGGAGTCCCCTCTTTTTCTTTTTTACTACATAGCCCCCGCCTATGTAAAAACAGGGTATCACTCTCTGCCATGTTGAAATAAACCCCTTGGTTCCTCGAAACTTGTTGAATATATGCATGTTCTTTAGTGACCTAGAGAGTGTAATATATATCTGAGCTTAGACATACCAATCTCACATTTTTAATATAGAACCTGGCCAGCAAAGAGTAGATGTCATTGAGCCAAGTAGATTCGCTAAGATTTACGGAAAGAAAGTAGATTATTTTTTATAATTAATCTTGGTCATCTATCCACTCAGTCCATAAAGAATCTTCTATCCTTTCTAAGATAAGTTCTGAGAGAGAATGCTGTTTGTCATATCTTTTATCTTTATGTCCTCCCACATATATAACACGACATTTGTCGCTTTCAACAATATAAACAACCCTACCTCCATTTCTACCGCCACAATTTTCTTTTGGAAGAGCTACGTAAGCATGCTTAATCTTTCCACCCCACTTCTCACCTAAGTGTTTTATTGGAGATTCTCCAGGAAGATTACTATCAATCTTCAACAATTTATAAACTCTCGGGAGTTCCTCGTCTAGACCATTATGCCATTTTTTCTTCTTGCATAATTCTAAGTCTTTAGTAATTAGATTATGTAGAAGAATTCTCCTCATCGAGCGTCACCTCATCAAAACTATTACGATAAAAAGCTAGGTGATAAGGTATTTCCTCTCCTTCTTTTACCATCTTGTAAGGTGGTTCTGCCTTCGCCAAACTTTCAACCTCTCCAGCTAATTGATGCTTAAACTTATCAGTCAGGTCAAATATTATCTTCTTCTCTTCCTCGTCAAAAACTGAATAATCTGGCTCTTGTAAAGAAATGATGCTTTGCGGACGCTTATCTTCGTTTGGTGGTCCAATTTTTATTTTTCCAGATGATTCAAGATTATTAAGATATTTATAATAGATCTTTGCAACTGGCATAGGGCCATATTGCCTCTTTTCATACTTGAGACCCGTTATAGGATGATTCAGCATTTCATAACTTGTAAAGTCTACAAAATATAGAAGTTTAGCTAACTTCTTTTTCCCCAAATGAAGCATCCCTACATTACCGAAATGTAGAACGAGATTTTCTATTTTTGCCTTATCTTCCCTCATAGGTTATTGTCACTTTAAGTATAACATTTATATAATAATTATTATAATTACTGTTTATAACTCTATTCCCTCATTGTGATACCCGTTACCCACCAAAAACCACTAAATCCTTAGATTTCCGTATATTTCCACCTTCTAAAATCGCCTCAGAAGCCTCGAAAACCCAAGAATGTAGTTGGATTCCAATTTTCGCTCACTAAGTCCACTCGCAAAAACATTAGCCCCAACAGGGGCTTTTTTACTACATAGCCCCCGCCTATGTAAAAATAAAAATCGAAGATAAAAGCTATAATAACTATATGGAAGAAAACAAAACAATTTCTACAATAAAGCTCATATCCTCGAGACCGGAAGCGGGCAATGTCATGACATTCGTTTTTGAAACCGGAGAACTCTCATGGGTTGCGGGACAATATCAGAAATACATTTTACCGCAAGCGGGTACCACTAAAACCGAGACGGAGCACTGGTTTACTATTGCCTCCGCGCCAACTGAAGGTATGATATATCTGTCAACTCGCATTTCTCCCAGCGCATTTAAGCAAACGCTTAAGACGCTTACGCCCGGTGAAACAATTCAAAGACGGAGTTTAAAAGGTAATTTTACCTGGGAAGAAGAATCCAGTAGACCAGTCGTACTGATAGCGGGAGGTATTGGCATAACACCGTTTCGCAGTATTTTGTTTGAGCGTCAGGTCGCTAACAAAAAGCTCAACGCCACGCTCCTTTACTTCAATCGTACCGACGAAATACCTTTTCTGGAAGAATTTAAAACGCTAGCGAAGAAGCATACTGAATTTACTCTTGTGCCTATTGTAGGTGAAAGTATTAATGTGCAGAATATTCTATCTCATGTGCCGCAGACGACCGACCAAATCTTTTATCTCTCTGGTCCCGAGCCGATGGTCGAAAGAGTGGGAGAAGAACTCAAACGATCAGGAATAACTCTCAAACAAGACTGGTTCTCCGGCTACAACGAAAACGATTATTAGTTAAAGATTGCGAACTACCTCCTCTCCACCTTTCGAATTAACTCCAGAAGCAATTCGTTTTGGTTTTCAAGGTGAGCAATAATCACCTCAATCTCATGTTCCGCTTTTTTGTTAATTTCAAAATCAGCTTCGGCGCGCCATTCGGCAAACTTGCCCTCCAAGTTCTGTCCTACCATAATTAGCGGCAAAAGCACCAGTTGAATGATATTGGAGGTAAAGAGCCAAATGACAAAGGCCGGCGCCGGATCAAATCGCCACTCGAGCGGCCCGTAGAGATTCCAAAGGAGCCAGCCCAACGTCCAGATAGTCAGAATGAAAAAGAAACCGACGGTACCAACGCTTTTAGTAATCTTGACCGCAAAACGTTCCAGTGGAGAAAAAGCGCTTCTGGCCTCCTTGTGAGGATGTGTAATGGGTTTTCTGTATGCTCTCAACTCAGCCAAAGTCGGCGGGTTATGTTTGTATTCCATCAGATAATAGTTTACAATAACACTAATAATAAGCCATACCATAAACGTTGCAACAACCTCGTATTAATCAACAGATCAGAGCGCGCGAACTTCGCGTTATCGGACCAAAAGGAGAAAATCTCGGCATCCTCACTCTTGAGGAAGCTCTCAAAAAAACCGAGGAACTCGGAGGAGACCTGATCGAGATTTCTCCCAATGCTACTCCGCCGGTAGCTAAGATCGCTGATTTCGGCCGTTATCTCTACGAGGAGAACAAAAAATCCAAACAAACAAAAAAATCTCATTCTGCTGAAGTGAAGACTGTGCAGGTTAAACTTGGCACCGGTGACCACGACCTTATCCTTAAGGCCAAAAAGACTAGTGAGTGGCTCTCGGAAGGCAACCGCGTCAAGGTTGATCTTTTTTTGCCTGGCAGAGCCAAGTATCTCGATGAGAAGTTTTTAAAGGAACGTATTGAACGTATGCTCAAATTTGTCAGTGTCGATTACAAAATCGCCAGCCCCGCTAAAAAGAGTCCTAAGGGCATGACCGCCATCATCGAAAGAGCATGACTAGCTTCTAGGGACTAGCCACTAGCTGATAGCTTTAAATCTGGACAAATTATTAATAATAGGTAATATGTAAACCCTGCCTAGCAGCTAGAACCAAGAAGCTGAAAGCTAATCTTTATGGTTATAAAAACAAATAAATCGTATTCAAAGAGGTTGAAGATAACCAAATCTGGCAAGCTTTTGGCGCGTCGGACCGGGCAAAACCATTTCAACACCAAGGAACGCCGAGCGGCAAAATACGCCAAAGACCGTAAGGCTGAATTCCATATGAAGAACAAGGCCCGCTCCCGCTTCCTCGTTAATCTTTAACTTATTAAACTTACCAACTTATACAACTTATTGAACTAATACTATGACCCGAGTAAAAAAGGGCGTAGACGCGCTCAAAACCAGAAGAAATATTCTTCGCAAGGTCAAAGGATATCGATTCGGCCGTTCGACCAAAGAAAGGCAGGCAAATGAAGCCATCGTTCACGCCGGCGCTTATTCCTTTGCTCACCGTAGAGACAAGAAGGGCGACTTCCGCCGACTTTGGAACGTGCGCCTCTCCGCTTTTTTGAAAGAAAATGGTCTTTCGTACTCAAAATTTATTCCCATGCTCAAAAATAAAGAAGTCGCCCTTGATAGAAAGATTCTGGCCGAAGTCGCCTTCAAACATCCAGAAACCCTCAAGAAAATTTTGGAGTCCGTCCGATAATGTAAAGATAAATACAGGTCAGGATCGCCCCCATCATGTCAGCGACAAGATCTAATACAGTATCCTGCCAATAATGTATGGGCTGGATAAGATTTAATATATATTCGAACACTTCCCACGCTATTCCTATAATCAACATACCCACTAGAATAAGCATGGCTGATTTCAAAGTGCTGGTCGGTCCAAAAAACCACGCAATCACCAACCCTCCGGAAAATCCCGCCAATAAATGCACTATGATATCAAGCCACCAAATAGTCCAGTATAAATAAAAAGCTTCCGCGATAAAATGAAGCGCGCCGATAACAACAATTACGCCGAAAGCGGTATATAAGAAAGAAGATTTTCGCATTGCTTCATTATATCAAATCGTTCGACTTCGCTCAGGGTACTTAAAATCCCAACTCACGTTGGGATTTTAAGTAGGGTTATTCTGGTATACCCTAGTGTAAAAACTAGGTGGGTGTCCGCAGATCTACCCCAAGGGATAAAACAATTAAGACTCCCTAAAAATATTTTAGCTAGATAATACCTCAAATAACCCCACATATATTATACACTCCGGAAACAATAAAGGTTGTTGATATTGTATAGACTTTTATCTAAAAATATTTCGTAACCTGCTAATCAACGCCAAATCGTCTATAATCATGTGCCTTAAAATCTCCAAACCAGTGAGTTATCTCATGTTTAGCTTCTTCGGACGTTTCCGAAGCATGAATTAGATTCATCACAGCCCGTTTCTCACTATTCGCAAGGGCAGGCGAATCGTTTGAGAAATCACCCCGAATAGTGCCCATATCTGCCTGAAACGGGAGTGTTGATCCGGCGATTTTACGAACCATATCAACAGCATGAAGCCCTTGCACAACTATGCGAACCAATGGTGCCGAACTCATATAGTCCACAATCCAATCGCGGACCATTTTACCAATCTTGAACGCATCGTCTGTACCCAGAATTGATTCCGAATCAAGACCGTATTTCTTGTAGGTACTAAGACTCTTTTCACCCAAGCGAGTAATCCAGACATCGTCCTTAGGATAATGTTTATCAATCTGTTTTGATGTCGGTTGGAACATCTCCAACGCCACAATTTTTAGATCTCTTTGTTCAAAACGTTTGATAATTTCTCCAATCAATCCTTTTTGCACGCCATCAGGCTTGATAAGCACAAAAGTTTTTTCTTCTTTTAGATGTTTCATTGAGTTAGTATTATATTGCCTTTTTCTGTTATGGCAATTGTGTGTTCAAAGTGAGCGCTTCTCGTGCCATCGCGGGTGACAATAGTATAACCATCCGATAATAATTTGTTGCTAGACTTGCCAACATTAACCATGGGTTCAAGAGCGATAACAAGTCCCGGAACTAATTTTTCTCCTCTTCCAGCAATACCGAAGTTTGGTACAAACGGGTCTTCATGAACCTTGTACCCCACACCATGACCGACAAGATTCTCGGCTAGAGTAAAACCGCTGACCGAGACAACTTGACTTATCGCAGCACCTATGTCACCAATAGTATTACCGGGCTTAGCCACTTCAATACCGCGTTGGAGCGCCATTTCAGTTGTTTCAAGAAGTCTCCTTGATTGTTCGTCAATCGAGCCCGCCGGCACAGTGACAGCGGCATCAGTAATAAGACCCCGATGCAATAAACCAAAATCAAGAGAAACGATATCGCCTTCTTGGATAATTTTCTCCGCTTCATTTGGTATACCATGAACAATCTCCTCATTTATGGATACGCAAAGGGCCGCGGGAAATCGACGCTTGGCTCCCTGCGGACTGTAACCTAGAAAGGCCGGCTTGTCGCCACCCTCTTTTATCAGTCGCAGAGCTTCTTCTTCAAGTTTGAACGCCGAGACACCGGGTGCCACTTTCGAGGCAAGGATCGAAAGAATTTCGGCGAGTCTTTTCCCTCCTTCTCTCAAAATTTCTATCTCTTCTGGAGTTTTAAGTCTGATCATAACGCGGAAATTTTTTGCCACAGTTCAGCAAAGACTGCGTCCGGCAAGGGTTCGCCATCTATATCAATCACCTTGTTTATAGAACGGAAATATTCCACGGCGGGAACGGTGTGCTCATGGAAATTTTTTAATCTACTTTGAAAGACTGCCGGATCATCGTCTTGGCGATCTTCGATCTTTTGACGCTTGCGCAGACGTTCGGCAACTGTCGCGTTGGACACTTTAAAATAGAGCACTCGAAAGTCACGATCCAACCATTCGCAAACCTCGGTAAAAAGACGTGCTTCCGGTTCCATACGACATGCCCCTTCAAATATAACCCCGTCATTCTCTCCAATCCCAAACAATGCTTGTTGGAAAATGTACTGGACAAACCAAGAGGGCACGAGATCTCCTGAGTTCATTATTTCCGCGACTTTTTTGCCAACAGCATCTCCAACTTTTACAATCTCCCGTAATCTACCTCCAGTCGAAATAACGGGGAAACCGGTTTTGTTGCTCAGAAGTTCGGCTTGTTTGCCCTTACCGGAACCAGTAAGACCCATGAGGATAAAAGTTTTGATCATGGTTTAATATTCCCTCGCCGAGACTTGCGCGTCAATCTTTTTTACCAAATCAATCACAACCGAAACCACGATTAGAAGCGCCGTACCGCCAATGGCCAGAGACTGGATACCCGTCAGAGAACCCAGAATAAGGGGCAGAATAGCGATGATACCCAAAAAGAGCGCGCCAACCAAAGTCAAACGAATGAGAATGCGTGAAATATAATCGGCAGTCGCCTCGCCCGGTCGCACCCCGGAAACAAAGGCTCCGGATTTCTGAAGATTGGTGGCAATAGAATCCGGGTCAAAAGTAACGGCGGTATAGAAGTAAGTAAAGAGAAAAACCAGCACAAAATACGCCGAAGTGTAAAACCAATTATTTGTCAGTAACGTCAGTGCGAAACTAGCCGTCTTTTCTATGATAGCGACGCTCGATTGGGCCAGAAATTGGAAAATCATTTGGGGAAAGAGAAGAATAGACAGGGCGAAAATAATGGGAATAACACCGGCTTGATTAATGCGCAATGGTAGATAGGTAGAGAGACCGCCGTAAGTGCGCCCCCCGCGAACCTGTTTGGCGTAAGTGATAGGTATCGGCCTCTCCGCCTCTGTGACTACTACCACGCCAAAAGTAACTAAAACAGCGATAGCCAGACCGGCGAGATAGACGGGTAATTGCGCCAAATCAAACGTGAAAAAAAGCTGGCTGGCGGTCGTTGGCAGTCGCGAGACAATGCCGGCAAAAATAATAAGGGAGACACCGTTACCGACACCGAATTCCGTGATGAGTTCGCCTAACCACATTAGAAGCATTGAACCGGCGACGATCACCAAGATATCCACCAAAAGAATATTGATGGAAAGTGTGGGAAGAACACTTTGCCCTTGAAGAAGCTTGATGAAGGCATAACCTTGGATAATGGCGAGCGGCACGGTCAGGAGCCTGGAATACTGAGCGAATCGACGTCGGCCTATCTCTCCCTCCTCTTGAGACAGGGCCTTGAGTTTGGGTACCATGACAGTCAAGAGTTGCATGATGATTGAAGCCGTGATGTACGGACCGACACCAAGCATCACAATGGACAGATTTGAGAGTCCCCCTCCGGAAAAGAGATTCAGTAGATTAAGAAATTCACTTCCAGCAAATAAACTCTGCAGGCGCATGGTATCAATGCCCGGGATAGGAATGATGGCAAACAAGCGGGAAACAGCTAAAATGCCGAGAACAAATAAGATCCGATTGCGCAGCGATCGGTCACCCAAAATGAGTTTCAATTTCTCGCCCAATTTAGACATTTGATTTCTTTTTAGCTAAAAACTCCTTAAGAACCGACCCCTTAAGCTTGGGTTGGAATGATTTTAAAGATGACTTGCCGCGACCGCGAAGTTTCGGTATGCGTTTGATGATGTCGCGCATCTCCGGTCGCTTCTTGTGACCGGCGCGGGCGTTCTGACCCTTAGTGCCACGGCCGGATGTTTTGCCACGCGTGCCGCCGCGCCCAACTTGTCGAGCGTGTTTTCTTTTTGTTTTCGCTTGAAGATTATGAAATTGCATGAAATCAGGTTAATTCCTATTTTTTATTTTGGTATGCTCAAGTTGTTTAAGCGCTTTTATGGCCGCGTAAGCATTGTTGATATTATTCTTTGATCTTGAAAAAAGTTTGGCGCCTATTTCTCTCAGTCCGGCCAATTCAAGCACCGTGCGTACAGAACTACCCGCGAGAATACCCTTGCCGCGAATCGGCATAATTTTAACGCATGAAGCGCTGAATTTTGCCTCCACTTCGTGCGGGATGGACATTCCCTTAGTGGTATTAACCGTAATCATATTCTTTTTAGCATCACGAAAGGCTTTTTCTATGGCAAGCGGGGTGTCGGATGCTTTGCCTTGTCCCACACCTACCGAGCCCTTTTTATTGCCCGCCACCAGACAAACCGAGAAGTTAAAGCGTCGACCACCGGCCATCACTCGGGTGACACGTCGCAGACTGACGATCTTTTGTTCAAACTCCGGTTTGACGCGGGCATCTCGACGAGATGGCCGGCGGCCGGGTCTTCTGCCTCTGTCGCGGTTCCTGCTCTCTCGGACCGCGGGCGTTGGAGCAAGTGGGGTCGAATCGACGGCAACAGTTGTATTTGTCTCTTCGTTCATATTAGAATTTTAAGCCGGCCTTACGCACGCTATCGGCCAAATCACGAACCTTACCGGTATAAACGTAGCCACCACGGTCAAAAATAACCTTTTTGATTTTTTTGGCAATCGCCTTCTTGGCGATCTCCGCGCCAACTTTAAGAGCGTCCGCACCCTTCGCGGAAACCAGAGTAACGGCCTTGTCATCATCAATGAGCTGGACGTAAATAGCAGTATTTGATTTGAAAACACAAAGGCGCGGACGCGTGGAGGTGCCGGAAATTTTTGCTCTTATTTTCTTATGTCTTCTATCGCGCGTAGTTTGCATTATACTAATTTTTTTCCCTGCTTGCGTCTGATAATCTCATCACTGTAACGCATACCCTTACCCTTGTATGGCTCGGGCTTCTTAAGCGAACGAAGTTTTGAAGCAAACTGTCCAACTTCCTCTTTGCCCGGGCCAGATATGGTTATGACATTTTTCTCGGCAGTAACCTTTAAACTTTCTGGAACCGAAACGGTTACCGGGTGAGAAAATCCGAGAGTTAAATTAATTTTACCTCCACTTACTTCAGACTTAAATCCAATACCTTCGAGGATAAGTTTCTTTTCGAATAATTTGTTAACGCCGGAAATCATATTGGTGAGGTGAGAGGCATAGGTACCCCATAGGGCGCCTGATGCTAGCGTTATTTTTTTTGGATTAACACTTATCTCATTGCCATTAATTTTGATCTCAAGATCTTGGTGCCAAGGGCGCGAAAGTTCCCCCAACGGACCCCTGACTACGACATTATTATCAGAAATAGTTACTTCTGTCTTGTCTGGAATTATTATTGATTTTTTACCTATTCTAGACATAATCTTAATTGTCTTTATTACCATATGGTGAACAAGGCCTCCCCACCGAGATTCGCCCGTCTGGCTTCGTGGCCAGACATGATTCCCTTTGAGGTAGAAAGAATGAGAGCACCGTAGCCACTTTTGACGGCGCGAATATCGGAGGCTCTCTTATAAATTCTTCTGGATGGTTTGGAAAGTCGCTTCACTCCCTTGATTTTAGGCACTTGTCTGCCAGTAGGCAGGCGCGATTCTCCAAACAAAAGTCCGATGGCCAACATTTTTTTACCCTTTTTGGACTCGGCGCCTACATCCTTGACAAATTTTTCTTTTTTCAATACTTCCGCTATAGAGTGCTTGAGTTTAGAGTATGGTACCCATATACGATCATGACCGGCGTTCCCGGCA
>MHWZ01000007.1:20730-21147 GCA_001825475.1 Candidatus Zambryskibacteria bacterium RIFOXYD2_FULL_43_10
AGCGCAAAAAATGGTTGACAAACTGCCCAAACAATTTGGCAACATGCAACAGGGTGGGCTGGGCCAAATTTTGATGGGCCAAGCCATGATGTATATTTTGCAAAATGCCGGCAATGAGGCAAAAAAAATGGGTGATGAATATATTAGCGTGGAGCATTTACTGTTGGCTTTTTTAACTAACAAAAATCCAGTCAGCGACGTACTGTCTCACCAAGCAGTGCAATATAATGATGTCTTGAAGATTTTAGTTCAGGTGCGCGGAACGCAAAAAGTTGATTCTCCGGAACCGGAAAGTAAATATCAGGCCTTGGAAAAATATGGCAAAAATTTAACTGAATTCGCGCGAAAAGAAAAACTTGATCCGGTCATTGGCCGAGACGATGAGGTGCGCCGAGTGATGCAGGTCTTATCCCGCAG
>MHWZ01000008.1:0-7012 GCA_001825475.1 Candidatus Zambryskibacteria bacterium RIFOXYD2_FULL_43_10
AACGTCTTTGATATCCAGCAGGGTGTTTCAATAAACATATTTGTCAGGAAAAATGAGAATAAAACGGAGCTCGGCACAGTTTACCACTCGGAAATTTTCGGCAAGCGGGAATCTAAATTTGAAATGCTCAACAAGTCGGGTATCGAAAAAGTTAAATGGCAAAAATTAGATTATTCCGAACCACATCTTTTCTTTGTGCCAAAGGATTTTAGTGATAACGCGGAGTACGAAAAAGGATTCAAAGTTGATGAATTATTTAAAACTTACAATGCAGGTACGGCTACAGGAAAAGATTCTATTTTTGTACAGGTGACAACAGAAGATATGACTAAAACTTTACAGTCTTTAGATAAAGTGTATTTGGAAGACAAAATTGTGGATTATTTGTACCGCCCTTTTGATGTTAGAAAAATGCCCTATGACAGCACATTGATTCAAAGGTTACGAACGAATGTAATGGATCATATGCGGAAAGATAATATAGCTTTAATAACATGTAAAAAACAGACCAGTTTTAATTTTCAGCATGTTCTTGTATCTAATGCTGTTACTGATCGTTGTGCGGTATCTTTGCAAACGGGAGAAGTTGGTTATGTCTTTCCTCTGTATCTCTATCCCGAGGGAGGGTCAAAGACCCCAAATCTTAAGAAAGAAATTGTCGATGAAATAGAAAAAAATGTTGGCAAAGCTACGCCCGAAGATGTTTTTGACCACATCTACGCCGTCTTACACTCGCCAAACTACAGAGAGAAGTACAAAGAATTTCTCAAGATAGATTTTCCGCGCGTGCCATACCCGAATGACAAAAAACAGTTTGAAAGGTTCGTCGCGCTCGGCCGTGAACTCCGGGAGATTCATCTTCTTGAATCACCAAGTGTAAACAAGTTCATCACGATATATCCTGTTTCCGGTTCCGATACTGTTGAAAAAATTTCATATACTTCGACAGGCTCAGCACAGGCAAAAACAGGCAACGTATATATCAATTCCGAACAGTACTTCGGCAATGTCCCAGACGTGGCATGGAATTTTTACATCGGTGGCTACCAACCCGCACAAAAGTGGCTTAAAGATCGCAAGGGTCGCACGCTCACCAACGAAGACATCGAGCATTATCAAAAAATAATCGTGGCACTTACCGAGACAGATCGTATTATGAAAGAGATAGATAAAACTTCATGAAAAGTGGACGGCAACAAAAGGGTGAATCTCACGAGACTAAATTTATTAGTTTCTGTAGTAAGAATAAGATTAAGTGTATTTATTTGGATGCAAACACAGAAAAAAAGAAAAAATATCTTAAAGATCAACAAGGAAAGAGTCCTGATTTTTTGTGTCAGAAAAATAATAAAAGCATTTTTGTAGAGATAAAAACTCATACACTTTTAACTAACGAGGCAAGAAACAGTAAAATGCTTAAAACAATAAAGGCAAAGAAATCTCTGGGCCTTAGTGGCACTACTATATTCGAACCATTCGATCCTCTACCTGAATTAAAAGGTGTCTTTGAAGGTTACCTAAGAGGTGCTAGTAAAAAGTTTAAAAACATTAAAGACAAATACTCTTTCCAAAGAGTTTTGTTGTTAGACGGTATCCAAATCGAAGAGATTGATATATGTAGAATTTTTTTAGGAAAACTTTTAGATGTTGATAGGAACACATATATAAAGAAAGAAAAGGGCCTTTTAGACAGTACTGGCAGTAATGTTAGTGCTATTGTATATTGGGCAGAAAATTTAAATCAGTACAGAGGAATACAGAATCCAAAAGCTAGAATTCTTTTATCAGAAATTGATTTTAAAAATTTCTTTGAAGTGTTTACAAATAAATCTGTTATTGGTTAATATGGCCAATATTCAACATTACATTTTTATAGATGAGTCGGGTAATCCAGGGAAACCGTTTGAAACCGATGTGGCTGGGAATAAAATCCCGACGATAGTTGCTATAACCGCTTGTTTTGAGGTATCATACCTATAATGGCTAAAACAGCAAAAACTCCAGTTTTTTTTATAGCGACTAAAACCCACAAAGAGCCTGTCGTGGTGAATTTTTATACTAAGAAAGGCGAAAGGGTTTCTTTTAACGCGGTTGAAAAAGTAAAGACAAAAGAAGGTGTTCATTTCTATGCCAAGCCAGCAAAACAATAATGTCAAAAAAACAGCCCCTTACTTCTATAGATTTCGACTTCGGGGTCGGTGAAATAATTCCTGCGACACAGGAAGCTCACCATGACGATGGATTCGATGCGCGGATACGAAAAACAGAGAAAGAAGGCCTTGCTATTTTCAAGAAAACTCTTGGTTTAGATATTGATTTAAAACTTGCGAGTAATGAATACTTCCCAAGCGATGGAGAGGTGTTTATTTTTATTGTCCAATATTTTGGCGCGGAAAAAGAGTACGGGAGACGCGATGTAGATAATATGGCAAAAACAATTCTCGATGTATTGAAGAACAGATTTTATCATGACGATAGTCAGGTTAAAACACTGTTGGTGGGTAAAAAATTTGAAAAACGAGTACCCCAAAATTTTGCATATGTTGCCATAAAACGCCTTGGTGTGTCTCAAGACGTAGATGCGCTTAAGATTTCCGGTCTTGAAAGATCGGTAACAATGTTTCAAGAGCTTAAAAGTAAAAATATTCTGTAATGCGTAGCGATTGATAAAATCAAAATATGACCACATACAAACACACACAAATTGGTTACTTGATGCTGGTTATCACGCTGGTCGTGCTGATACTTTTCGCATGGCTTCAGATCACGGCCAGAGCTGAACCTCCTTCGTACGACTCCGGCGCAAATTTTGCCATTACCGCCATAATGGCACTCATTCTGTTTATCCTTGCATCATTTTCAACGCTTACCGTCTCCACTCACGAACAATTTTTGAAAATCCGTTTTGGCTGGGGTATTTTCCGCAAAAAGTTTTCGTTAACCGATATCGCCACTATCGGGAAAGTAAAAAATCATTGGTATTACGGCTGGGGCATCAGATTGTGGTTCTGGCCATATATGTGGATTTTTAATGTCTCCGGCTTTGACGCGATTGAAATTCGAATGAAGGACGGAAAAATCTATCGTATCGGCACGGACGAGCCGGAAAAACTTGAGGCCGCGATCAAGCAGGTTATACGTTCTTAATTTCAAAATAGCTCCGCCAAAAAATTCGCTATGAAAATCTTATATGCTTATGCAAGAACCGTTCTTGCTAGTTTACATGGTCGACACCGAGTGTCTGACATATCATTCAAAAAGTGATGTCGCCTGATTCTTCAATTCAGCTGTTTTTTCTTGTAATTCCAGCAATTTGATTGATCTATCAACATCCCTAGCGGAAGCAGTGCCGTATTTTTTCTCCGCGTCTTCGAATCCCCCTTCTTCCATTGCCTTATTAAATTGTTTGTCTATATCACGACTTCTCCCAATAATTTTTGCGTAAAGATTTCCTATTTGCTCTTCGAATTCTTCGATATCGTGAATCAACCCTGTCGCCTGAATCTTTAGCGCTTCTCGTCCCTTGGGATCTCTCTGCTTGAACGCCAATTTTTTATATCTCTCCTCAAAACTTCCATACTTCCTCTCCATTTCAATTATCTCTTTGCTTTCTTCAAAACTGACTGGCGTTTTATCGCCAACTTTCTTTGATGCGCCATCACTTTCTTCCCTATTAAAATCACTCATTCTAAATATTTCTCCCATGGCTACGGAATTAAAACATCAACAAACTAGATGCGATATCATTATACTTATGAATACCAAACATTTGTTTAAAGTTGCATCGGCGTGGATTAGTTTTGTTTATTCATTCTTGAGCATGCCTTTGATCTGCTTACGAAGTTTCGGTGTATCCTTATGACCATGCGCGTCAATAGCGTGTTGGATCGCTATAGGAAGCACTTCAGATTCCTCTCCGGAAATGGTAAGGGTGCAATTCTTCTCACTTGGAAATTTACGACAATCGGCGACTTTTCTTGACATATATTATTATTAGATACTAATAATCTTCATTATTATATCGCTGTGACCACACGTCTGGCAACATTTATACCAACCCGTTTAGTCTCCAATACCTTCACACCACCTGAGAGGGAGTTAAGAAATTAATTCCGGCATGTAGCCGTTCGTATTTATAATAGCGTAAGTATCCTTTTAAAGCTCGATTGATTTTAGAGACAGCGTTGGAAACTTTATCCAAGCATTCTTCCTGAAGTGTTCTGTTGAATCTTTCGACGTGAGCATTATCATTTGGTTTGCCGATTCTTGAATAACGATGTGATTTCCTGATATGAGAAACAAACCATCTACCAAACTCGGGTCCTCTGTCTGACTGAATCATCTGGAAATGGAATCCCATTTCTAGTTCCGCTTCTCTCACGAACTCTAAACTGGTAGCAGCATTCATGTGCTCGTAAGCTTTGGCGTAAGTGTCTCTTGAATAAACATCTATAAGAGAGAAAACGTACAATCTTTTCTTCTCACTAACCATTCGATGAATAGTATCAATCTGTACTAAATCCCCTCGTTTAAGCACTTCTGGACGGTCTACATGAGGGTGGAATCTTTTCCATGGAGATTTCTTCTTTAAGTATCCATACCTGTCTAAAGTTCTATTCACTGAAGCTAGAGAGACTTTGATTTTTAAATTCTCCAGCTCTTTATATATCGCTTTCCCATAGCGATTGTGTTTTCTTCTAATCTCAATGATTTTGTTCTCAATCTCTAAACCTAGTCTCCTTGGATGAGATTTTGGTCTCGATGATTTTGTTGGAATAGGATGATAACCGATCTTTTTAGATAATCTTACCCAATCCATGATAGTGGTGTGATGATATCCGAGATATCTACCTGTTTTCCTTGCACTCCAACCCCTATGAACTAACTGAGCTGCCTCTTGTCTAATCTTAGGAACATTTGGATTTGATGTGTATGCCATATCTTGATGTTATTCCATCAAGTGGTGGGAAGCTATTGAGACTATACGCCAACCTTGACATATGTAATATATTTGGTATAACGGGCACAGAGAGAACAAATTTACATGAGAGGAGAAGAGTAATGAGCATGCTGGTAATCGTCGGTATAATTTACGGGATCGCTATCGTCGGCCTAATGGTAGCGATCTGGTCGGATCGACGGTGGTACAGGCGCCACCCAGGCGCCGAGGAAAAATTCGGGCGGATTGATGATGAGCTCTGTAAAAAAGAGGGTAGGTAGTGAAATCAGAAGATTCGCCCCAGTTGGAGAACCGCCACATGCGAGAAATGTGGCGGTTCCTATTTTTATAATCCTCAACTTCCCTATTTTTGATATACTTTTCTGATGGAAGAAACTACACAAAACTTACTTTTTCTGAACAAATTGAGCGTACTAAAAATAAGTTTTGAATCGATATGGGAAAAACAAATTGTTGACATAATCTTATTTTAGAGTAATTTAGGTTACAGAAGGAAAGAGTACAGTAAAGAAAGGGGGATCAACGATGTTATTAGAAAGCGTCACCTCATCTTGGGCTGGGCATCAAAACATGGAAGGATTTCCCTTTTGGCCCAAAACACTACCCACCAAGAGTTCCTACAAGCAAGACGAAATTCATCAAGTGACTAAAACCAAGTGTTTTCGGACTGTAAAATGGGTTCGTCTATGGAGAAGAGTGGGCCGAAACACCTCAACGGGTAAACATATATGGAAATGGCAAGATGCCTACTGGCTAGACTAACTCTAACCACTGGGAAAGTGCATCCGCCCCCGAAAGCCGAGCGCTTTCGCGGGCGGCTTTCGTTTTTATAAATAAAAAAAGAAGGGGGAGCTTTGCTCCCCCTTTCACTCACCAAATCTAAGCCGTGGCTCGGTCGTATGCCTCGCTTTGCGTAGCGAGCTTTTGGGCTAATCTTACAATTGGCTCCGCAAATTTTTTGAAACCAGTTCGCATGATCCGTCCACGAACTAGTTCCGCCAAGAGTTCTTTATGTCTTTCCGATTTCCAGGGAAGACCTGAAAAATCGAACTCCTGGCTAAAAACCTTCTCATACACCTCAAACATTGGCCCTTCCCATTCCTCTTCAAAATAGTGGTGAATTTCACGTACATTCGCAATTACTTTGTCGCTCACCACCCTTACTGTTAAACCAGAACCATCCGGCATTACGGCCATCAAACAACTTGGTTTTGACACTGTATCCTCCTATCGCGTTAGTTCGTCATTTTTACTACAAATCTGGCTAGATTATAACTAAAAATATGTAAATGTCAAATAACCAAGGTGAAATGCACGCACATTAAACACTGGGATTAGATAAAGAACGTTGGTATACTAAAACCATGGCAAAAAATGGATCAAAAGGTAGGGGTCGTCAAGGTATAATCAGAAATCGCTCGCAGGTATTCAGCGGACACAATAAGCGCTTTACTAAGATTAATAACAAAACCGGTCGATTCATGAACCAGATGGCTCATAAGGGTAAATTTTTCAAGAGTATAAAAATAAAATAATCACTATTCCTTAAACAGTGGTAATAAAAATAAAATATGAAGACCTTTCTTAAGTTTTTTGATGTTTTAGAGGATAAAATTCGCTTTTCCTTGAGCAAACGACCGATTCTTTATGGTCTCGTAAGCGGTGTCGGCATTGTTCTCTTTTTTCGAGGAGTTTGGCTTCTGGCCGACGAATTTTCATTCATGACGGGACTTGTAACCCTTATAACAAGCATTATTATTTTGCTCCTTTCGGGAGCGTTCGTGGAACACTTTATTAGCGACAAAATTATTACCAGTGGAATCAAAAAAGAAAAGAAACTGGTTGAAAAGGAGGCGGCGGAGATTTATGCCGAAACAAGTGTTCTCCGCGAAGTACAAAAAGATGTTCAAAAACTTGATAAGAAAATTTCTGCCTTAAACGATACTCTTAAGAACGAATGATGACACAAATAAAATTCAAAAACCGTGAAGAGGCTGGCAAGCGACTTGCCAAACGGCTTGAGAATTATGCCAAAGAAGATGTGGTGGTTTA
>MHWZ01000008.1:7041-7302 GCA_001825475.1 Candidatus Zambryskibacteria bacterium RIFOXYD2_FULL_43_10
CTCTTCACGCGCCACTTGATATCCTCACTGCGAGAAAAATAGGCCACCCAGACTTTCCAGAGTTCGCTATCGCCGCCGTCGGTCAAAATGGGTATGTGGTAAAAAACAAAGAAGCGGCATCAGCCATCGGAGAAGATAAGTTTGACGAGTTGGTTGAGAATGCGCAAATTGAAGCGCGCAGAAGACACAGTTTGTATCTCAAGGGAATTCGTATCCCGGAAGTGACGGAAAAGATAGCGATAATCGTTGACGACGGTTTGG
>MHWZ01000008.1:7333-11030 GCA_001825475.1 Candidatus Zambryskibacteria bacterium RIFOXYD2_FULL_43_10
CGACCTTAGACCGCACAAACCGAAGAAAATTATCCTGGCGGTTCCAGTGGCTCCGGATATTACAATGACTACGATGGCAGACGAGGTGGATGATTTTATCTGTCTTTATCCCGACCCGAATTTTGTGGCTATTGGTACGTATTATGAAGAATTCTCGCAAGTGTCCGATAAAACCGTTATAAAACTTCTACGATCGGTAAATATGAAAGCCATAAAAGTAAAAATAAGAAAATGAGAAATCATGATAAAATTGATAAAAAGAAGCTTCTGCGTCAGATGAATCATCTGACCGTACCACCACGTCTTGAAGGTGTGGTAAAAAATACCAAGATGAATCCGATACGAAAGAAGAAAAAATCAATAAATAACATGCTATATGAAAGGCTACGTCACAAACATTGAAAAGCTCTCGCTTGAGAATGAGAATTTTCGCAAAGTTTTATACACGGACAAAAATAGCCAGCTTGTCCTAATGTCGCTTCTTGTCAGAGAAGAAATCGGCGAGGAAGTGCATGACGTTGATCAGTTTCTGCGTGTGGAGAAAGGAAGTGGTACGGCTATTCTAAACGATATTCCGCATAACATTACTGACGGCAGTGTTATCATTGTTCCGGCGGGTACCAAACACAACATCGTGAACTCCGACTCCGGCTCCATGAAACTTTACACTCTCTACATGCCACCGCATCACCGTGACGGCGTTATTCACAAAACCAAAGTTGAAGCAGAGACCGATACGGAACACTTTGACGGACAGACTACAGAGTCAAAAAATAATTAAAAATTATTTCTCCCGAATAGGCTACCAACATCACTACAGTGACACTGCCGGCCAATAATACTGGAGCCAATCGTTTAAATGATATGCCCAGAAACGCGAGAGCAATCATAAGGATATCATTTGGAAGCGGAGTGAGTCCGATATAAAGATAAACACCAAACAAGATAAGACTTGGAGAAACTTTTTCCATTTTAGAAACAAGCCGCAGAGAAACAGGCTTGATATTTTCTCTTAACACTTGGACACTATATCGCGCAACAAAAAAGAAAATAGCGTCGCTGATAAAAATCCCCAGACCGCCGAAAAGACCGAGAAAAAACGGATTCGCGCCCCCGCTTGAAAAGGCCACTACTGAAGTAAAAAAAGAAATACCAGTTACAGTCGATAGCCCGCCAAACACCGCCAACAAAAAAGAGACAAAGTATGTGTTTTCAACGCCAATATAATCCACTATCTCCTTCGGAGTAACATAGATAGAAATTAAAACAAACGCCAAAAGAAAGGCAACAAGAAATACAATTATGCCGTGTCTTCTAATGAAGTTAGACATATACGCATATTCTGACAGAAAAAGATACCGATTAGTAGTTCCGCCAGATTGATTATATAATGGTAAACAGAAATGATTTTAGTTTCAGAGATAAAAAAGAAAGGAGGGTTCGACCATGTATCTACTGTTTACACTAGGTGTCGCAATGATTGTGTCGCAGATAGCGGTGTTTAGCACCACCATCTATCTACATCGAACGATGGCGCATTATGCGCTGACATTGCATCCGTCAATGGCTTGGATATTTCGTTGTTTCTTGTGGATTACCACAGGACAAAAAACGCGAGAATGGGTAGCGGTGCACCGCAAACATCATACATTTGTAGATAGAGAAGGCGACCCTCATAGCCCGATTCTTGAGGGTTTCTGGTCTATACAACTTGGAAACGTCGTTCACTATGCACGAGCGCTAAGGGATAAGAATATCCTGATAAAGTACACTCCAGACATTAAGGAAGATATTTGGGACAAGTGGTTTTTCAACTATGGTTTGCTTGGTGTCTCACTAGGTACCGTGATACTCTGTGTGCTCTTGGGTTTGGGATGGGGATTATTGGCAGCCGGTGTCCATGCCGTGACATATGTCTTTATACTTTCGTCATCCATTAATGGATTATGTCACTATAAAGGATATAAGAACTTCTTCAACACGGCGACCAATCTTAGATTCGTGGCACTGATTACTGCGGGCGAAGGGTTGCATAATAATCATCACGGATTCACGCACAGTCCCAAGTTCAGCGTTAGATGGAATGAGATAGACCCAGCGTGGCCAGTAATCAAGGTCTTAAATACACTAGGATTGGCCCGCCGAGTGAAAAAGACGATCTCTGAACAAAAGGGCTGAAGTTCTAAATTTAAAGGAGGATTAGATACTTCACGCTACTCGTGGCCCCAAGCGCATCTGCACTTGGGGCCATTCTGTATTCTAAATATCAACAAGCTATACACATTTCATTAACAGGATATCCACCAATTTATGCGCAAAATTGATTTGACTTTTTAAAATATTGAGATGATGATTATGTGAGGTCAGCTTCATTGAGGAGATTCCTTAAACAATATAACAAAGGGATCTTAAATAATTGAGTGTTATGAGCCTCAATCAGAGATAACCCAAAATAACAAAAAGCGGAATCATCCTCTGACACGGAGCAGACCGCGAAACGAAAATCCCCCATTCGGGGATTTTCGTTTGAATCATGTTAAAATTAAGCGAATGAAGAAAATTATTATCATTATAATCATAGTCGCTGGCACCGTCCTTGTTTACGCCATGCGTGGTAATTCTCCTACCGAGACGACCAAGGCTCCGACAATAAATGACACCCGCGCTTTCCGTCCCGACCCATCAAACGCTACTTTTATATTTGACAATGAAATGATTACTCTCTCAGCAGGAAAAAATGAGAAATCAATAGTCCCCGGTAGCGTACTTGTGGAAGAAACCGTTTTAATGGACAAATTCGCTTATGGCGATCTCAACGCGGACGGCAAAGAAGACACGGTCCTTCTTTTAGCTCGCTATGGCGCCGGTTCCGGAATATTTATATATCTAGCGGCTTTTACATCAGGACCTGTGGCTTACAAAGGCTCAAAAGTTATTTTTATTGGAGATCGCATTGCTCCTCAATCTCTTTCTATAAAAGGAGACGCTGTGACCGTAGAATATTTAGACCGTAAGCCTGACGAAGCTTTTGCCGCCGAACCGACTGTCTCTGCATCAAAACAATTTATCTACAAGAACGGAGAGTTTGTAGAAAAATAAAAATTGTGTTTTAATAGTCGCTTATGGAAATTCGCAATATAGCGATTATCGCGCACGTTGACCACGGTAAGACTACCCTTACAGATGCTTTGATGCGCCAAACCGGCGTCGCAGCAGAAGGAGTTTCGATGGACTCAAATGCGCTTGAATTGGAACGTGGTATTACCATTTATGCAAAAAATACTTCCATTTTCTATCCTTCGACAAACTCAGGACGTGCCGTCACAAAAATAAATATCGTTGATACCCCCGGACACTCGGACTTCGGCTCCGAAGTGGAGCGTGTGCTACGTTCCATAGACACGGTGCTTCTTGTTGTGGATGCTCAAGAAGGACCGATGCCTCAAACTCGCTTTGTTCTAAAAAAGTCTTTGGAGCTTGGGCTAAGACCCATTGTGGTGATAAACAAAATTGACAAACCAGCCGCAGAACCAGAAGCGGCGCATGAATCCGTACTCGGACTTTTCCTGGAACTGAGCGCCAACAACAAACAAATAGACTTCCCCACCGTATATGCCATCGGACGAGAAGGCATCGCCAAGAAAAATCTAACCGATGAATCTAAAGACCTGACTCCTCTTCTGGATACGATTCTCGA
>MHWZ01000008.1:11059-11633 GCA_001825475.1 Candidatus Zambryskibacteria bacterium RIFOXYD2_FULL_43_10
AAGAAAGGAGCGAGACCTTGAGAGCCCAGCCCTTCAATTTGGCTTATGATAATTTTCTGGGACGATTGGCGATTGCGCGGATTTACGAGGGCACATTAAAAGACGGGCAGAAAGTCTTTGTAAAAAAACCCGATGGGAAAACATATACTGGAAAAATCAGCAAACTCTACACTTTTGAAGGACTCAAGAGAAAGGAGGCGGATGAAGTAGTCGCTGGAGATATTTGCATGCTTGCAGGACTGCCAGAGATATATATCGGCGATACGATAACGGCAAGCGAAAACACTCCGGCTCTACCGGCGATATCGGTAGATGAACCGACTGTCTCTCTTAATCTGCTCATCAACGACTCCCCCTTTGCCGGGCGGGTTGGCAAATTTGTAACTGGTCGACAAATTCGCGAACGCCTCGAGCGTGAATTAGAAGTAAATGTTGGACTTAAGGTAGATTTCTCTTTCGGTGAATTTATAACTGTTTATGGTCGAGGGGAGTTGCATCTTGCCATTCTTTTGGAAAATATGCGGCGCGAAGGATTTGAGCTTCAAGTGTCTCAACCGCATGTCATTACCCGTAA
>MHWZ01000008.1:11654-15072 GCA_001825475.1 Candidatus Zambryskibacteria bacterium RIFOXYD2_FULL_43_10
CGAACCATTCGAGGAAGTAATAGTTGACGTGCCCGAACAAATGTCCGGTACCGTGATTTCAAAGTTGACAGAGCGCCGAGCCGCTATCCTTGATATAAAAACAGTAGATAATCCCGCCTCGACTCGCGGAGGCGAGCCGACGCGAGGCGGGCAAACCCGCATTACTTTCGAGGCGCCGACTCGCGGGCTCTTGGGTTATCGCAATCAATTTGTAATAGATACCAAGGGTTTTGGCATTCTCTCTTCTCGATTCATCGCGTTTAAACCCTACGCTGGTGAAATGAAGCATGAAAAGAATGGTTCAATGATCTCTATGGAGAATGGCAAGGCGCTTGCCTTCTCGCTCAACAATCTACAAGACAGGGGCGTCTTGTATACAGAGCCGGCAGATGAGGTGTACGAGGGGCAAGTTATTGGTAATACCTCAAAGGGTGAAGATCTCTACGTTAATCCGACCAAGGGTAAACAGCTAAGCAATATGCGCGCTTCCGGCTCGGATGAAGGTATTTATCTCACACCAGCCTATAAACTTGACATTGAACGAGCTATGGAGATTATGAACGATGATGAATATATAGAAATTACTCCCGATGCTGTCCGTTTGCGAAAAATTCTTTTAACCCAACAAGCTCGTTCAAAAGCCCAGAGGAAAGCGGTATAATACCGGCATGGCAAAACTTGGAATCGATCCGTACAAAGGAGTCAGAGATTTTTATCCGGAAGATATGGTTATTCAGAACTATATTTTCAACGTATGGCATAAGACTGTTAAAAAATTCGGCTATGTTGAATACAGCGCATCACTGCTTGAGCCGACTGAAATTTACACCGAGAAATCAGGCGCGGAGATAGTTAATGAACAGACTTTTACCTTTACAGACCGAGGTAATCGATCGGTTACTTTGCGTCCAGAGATGACCCCGACACTGGCTCGCATGATCGCCGCACGCCACAGAAATTTAAAATTCCCCTTACGCTGGTACTCTATTCCAAATCTATTTCGTTACGAACGTCCTCAACGCGGAAGAAGGCGTGAGCATTGGCAATTAAATTGCGATCTTTTAGGTATAGCTGGTATCGAGGCGGACAAAGAAATTGTTTCCCTTGCTTACACTATTATGAAAGAATTTGGCGCAAAAGATGAAGATTTTGAAATCAGGATTAATAACGCTGATATTGATAACTTTAAAGAAATGGCGCCAAACCTCGTCTTTGACCCTACTTTAGCCAGAGGACAAACTTACTACACCGGTGTAGTTTTTGAAATCTTTGATATAAGCAAAGAAAACGGGCGCGCTCTAGCTGGCGGAGGACGATACGATAATCTTCTTGAAATGTTTGACGTTGAGCCAATCCCTGCGGTGGGATTTGGTATGGGAGATATTACTCTCCGAGATTTTCTTGAAACGCACGGATTGCCATTATGCGTAAAATAGTATTGGACATAGAGACCAAAAATTTCTTCAATGACGTCGGTAAGAATGATCCGACTCTTTTAGATATCGCTTTGGTGGCCATCCATGATTCTCTGACCGATTCGTATTCTTCATATGTAGAAGAGGAGCTACCTAGACTCTGGCCGATACTTGAGCGCGCCGATATGCTCATTGGTTTCAATTCCGACCACTTTGATATTCCACTTCTTAATAAATATTACCCTGGAGATTTGCTGAAAATAAGAAGTCTAGACATTTTAAGGGAAATAAAAGATTCTTACGGACGCCGAATGCGTCTTGATCAGCTGACGGAAGGCACTTTGGGTAAAAATAAATCCGGCCACGGCGCCGATGCAACAGATTGGTGGAAAGCCGGCGATATAGAGAGAGTCCGCGCATATTGTCTAAACGATGTTAAGCTCACCAAAGAACTCTATGACTATGCTCAGACCAATAATTCATTGGTATTCAAAGAAGGCAATACGCTCAACAAAATCAAATTAAATACTTCAGAATGGGAAAAATCAAATAATCACAAGCTCACATTCTCCTTACCATTTTGAATTTTTAAATGTTATGATGTAAACTTAACACAAAATCATGGAACCAAATCAACAAAACACATTTACTATACCGTTGGCCATAATAGTAGCGGGTGGTTTAGTCGCCGCAGCAATTTACTTCGGCGCCGGCTCGAGCAATCCAACACCAATCGCCAACAACACTGATACTCAAGCGGTAGATATCAATCTTGTCTCCGTGACAGAAAAGGATCATATCATTGGAGACAAAAATGCAGAATTGGTAATAGTTGAATATTCGGACACTGAATGTCCCTTCTGTAAAACTTTCCACAAGACGATGAAAGAAGTAGTACAAAATTATGATGGTAAGGTAGCTTGGGTCTACAGGCACTTCCCGATCGCTCAATTACATTCCAAAGCATCAAAGGAAGCAGAGGCGACGGAATGCGCGGCCGAACTTGGCGGCAATCAGGTATTCTGGAAATATCTTGATAAAATTTTTGAAACTACCAACTCCAACAACTCACTTGATCCAAATGAATTACCGAAAATAGCAACGGCCATAGGACTTGATGGAAACGCTTTTAATGCCTGTCTATCCAGCAGTAGATATGCCGAATTGGTGAAGAAAAGTGTCGAAGAAGCAATCAAGGCAGGTGCGTTAGGTACTCCTTACTCCGTTATCGTGACTCGAGACGGGCAGAAAATATTAATCAACGGAGCTGAACCACTAACTATGGTCAAGGCCAAAATCGACGGGCTGCTCAAATAACACTAAACTCTTTCTTCAAGATATTTGAGAATGGCATACATAGCATAAGTGTCTAGGGCGCAGTATTTTCTTAAATCCTCAATAATTTTGATTTTTTCATTTTGATTTTTGCCTTGTAATATCGTCTGCATCCATACGCGTTGAGCTTGCCCGCCGTCAGAAATATTAAGTTCTTTGTAACTAAATTCAGGCAAAAGAGCCGGCAAAACCAGCTTGATCGAAGCCTTGCCAAAAAAATCTTTGTCTACGAACCACCCCTTGGAAAACGGGATCATTAGATCAACCATCCTCTCATTAATACCGGACAGAAATTTTTCATATGTGGGATGCATCTTACCCATCTCTAGATTTCTATTTTTCTCAAAAGTCATAAACCACGAAATAACAGATCCTTGGCCGGCAAAATCATTTTTAAGATGTTTAAGGAGCGATGGCACCGGATCATTATTTTCCGTGTGTAAAAATTCTTTGTGCATCAATTTACCTTCCGGTTTATCCAGAATATGAAGAGAGTATTGGAAAGGTATTTGCTGGTACGGCCGGTATCCGTTAAAGGCCGGTATGACGCCGGCCATTGTTTCATAATCCAAGAAATGCAGCGGATACTCCAGAGTGTTGATAAAATTATTAATCTCTTCTCTATCAATATGCTGGGTGCCGGATTTCATGGCTTCCACTTGCCTCAA
>MHWZ01000008.1:15152-16286 GCA_001825475.1 Candidatus Zambryskibacteria bacterium RIFOXYD2_FULL_43_10
AGTGTTTTGGGATCGGAACTGTAGAGTTTATAAATACTGTAGCGAGGCAGTTTTCCCTTGATCGTCTGAAAAATTTCCAGCCATTCATCCAATATTTCTCCACCACGTGTCAGATGGCGCGGGGAAAGATCCGGCATTTCTTTTTTTTGGAGAATTTTGAAAGCTCTTTTGATATTCTCGTGCGTCTCAGCCAAACTTTCACGTACCTCGTCCGTGACATCAGATTTTTTAGTGATACCGACCGGCTCGATTTCTCCGTGTCTGACATATTGATTATTCACGTGAAGAACATACATCTTGCGCACAACCAGTCCCGCATTTTCAAGCACGATAGTCTGGAAGGCCAGGTCTGGAATATGCTCGGGTTTAACATTGGTAGCAGACTTAATTTCGTACAAGTCGTATGTTTTGTCACTTACTCTCTCCAAAACATCAAAGATAGACGTAATACCGCCCTTCTGTCCGGGTAGATTAACTTCCACTCTGCCTTGTAAAATTACTTCTGTTCCCTTCTCTATCTCTTGCGTTGTCAGATTCGGCAAAGCGTAATATTTCGTACCGCTAAAATCATTGCCGTCTTTATAACCAAGTTTGACGGCATTGGAAAAGAGTTTCTCGGCATATTGTTCGAAAAGCGTGCCTTCATCAAAAAGCGCCTGCAAACCTTTGTCCGGTAGAGGCAGTTTTTCTTTATCAAATTTCTTAAGCCACAGCCATGCCGGGTGTTTAAGAAACATCATGAACTCTGATTTTGATATAACCATTACCGCCATAATATCATAAAACCATGATTTTTAGCCATATTTTATGAGTATCTCAAATTCCTTGACATTGTCACTTGTATATGATAGGATGAAGGTAGACGAATCGACCTCTGCGACATTCGCCGTCACAAATGTCGCGGAACGGGTCGACGAGGCCAAATCGGTTTTGTAGATAATTAAAATTATTTACAAACAATCAGTGAAAGCTAGATTTCACTGCCTGAATCCGGTTTGAAAAAATGTGGATCCGCCTCACCACTCCCCAGATTTCGTGCAATGGATTACGAATCACCCTACTGCATATCCGGCACGATTAGTCTGGGTCCGCCGGGAACGTGAACCGGCAATCTAGCTACCGGTTCACGTTCCT
>MHWZ01000008.1:16390-17448 GCA_001825475.1 Candidatus Zambryskibacteria bacterium RIFOXYD2_FULL_43_10
GCTTCTATCTGGCGAATACGTTCACGAGTAACACCAAAAACTCTACCGACTTCCTCCAAAGTATGAGTATAGCCATCCAAGAGCCCATGACGCATTTCCAAAATCTTCCTCTCTTTAGGAGGCAGATCGCCTAAAATTTCGCGTACCTGGTCGGAAATAATACGTCGCGAAGAATCCTGATCCGGGGAAAGAATCTTGTCATCCGCTAGGAAATCTCCCAGCTTGCTTTTATCATCTTCGCCGTCATTACCCACCGGACTCTCGAGAGAGACCGTGGATTGGTCGATTTTCTCAATCTGATAAATCTTTTCCACATCCAAATTCATTTCCAAAGCGATTTCTTCTTGTAAAGGTTCCCGACCAAGATCTTGGGTGAGACGCCTGACAACCTGTTTATACTTGGCAATAGTTTCGACCATATGCACCGGTACACGAATAGTGCGTGATTGATCGGCTAGGGCGCGAGTAATGGCCTGCCTAATCCACCAGGTCGCGTAGGTGGAAAATTTGAAACCTTTGGTCCAATCAAATTTTTCTACCGCCTTGTGTAATCCCAGATTCCCCTCTTGAATTAGATCAAGCAATGTAAGGTCCGGGCTGCGATTGGCATATTTCTTGGCAATTGAAACCACTAAGCGAAGGTTGGCCTTCATCAGCAAGTTTTTGGCATCCTCATCTCCCTTTTCGATTCTTTTGGCCAATTCTTTTTCCATCGAGCCGGCAATGAGAGGATACTGACCGATTTCCCTAAGATACATTTGGATAGAATCGTACGATGAATCTCCTCTTGAATAGGTATAATGTTTATCGGTTTCCTCTTTGGGCATCTCCAATAATCCCCCTTCTTCAAGAATATCAACGCCGAGAGCATGAAGTTTGTCATACAACTCATCAAGAAAGATGATATTGGTTTCAATAGTGGGAAATTCTTTCAGAATTTCGCCATAAGTGACAAAACCACGTTCCTTGCCCCGTGCGGTTAGACGTTCCATTTTGAGCACCTCGTCGATTTTCTTTTTGGTTAACGACCTGTTTTTTGTTTTTTGTTTTTTGTTTAT
>MHWZ01000008.1:17540-20477 GCA_001825475.1 Candidatus Zambryskibacteria bacterium RIFOXYD2_FULL_43_10
TTAAAATTAAAAGATTCTCTATTCTACAACATTTTTTTCTTTTCCTCTAGAGCATTCATTTGAACGTGCACTCCTTGGATCTCGCGAGTCAGAGACGTAATCAATTTGCCATCCTTGGCTACTTCCGCGCGCGAAAGCTCCGAAAGTAAACGGCTAAGATTATCGCGTAATAGAAGGCCAGAGAGATTATCCGCGAGTTCTGATTCTTCTTTCTTAAGAGTAAGCGTCTCCGATATAGATTCGGGCAATTCTCGTCGCCATAATTTGATTTCAGCTAAACGTCCCTCAATCTGTTCTCGTTGTGTGAGATGGGGTTCTTTCTTTGCATTAAAACCAGACCCATTTGGGTCCCCAAAGTCTGACTCTTGAGAAATGTCGGCTCTCTTAACTTTTTTCAAATCTTCCCAAAGAATTGTTTCCTTTATACCTGTGCGCTTCGCCAACATCGAAATAAAATAGGATTGCTCAATAGCGCTTTCGATGAGCTTAATCATCGGTAAAATTCTCTTTTCAACCTGTTTGCCAAGCTTTCTGGAATCTTTTTCTTTTTCCTCAATTTTATTGAAGAAGAATTCCACGGCCGGAAGTGATTCTCGAAGAATATCTTTCCACTTTTGAGGATCTTTCTTAATAACTTCCGCCGGGTCAAGACCTACCGGTAGATTTGCCACTTTTACTTCAAGACCTAAAGAAAGGCCGAGAATACTTGCCCTCTCTCCCGCTTTCTCTCCGGCCGGATCTCCATCAAAGGCAATGATTATCCGAGAGGAAAATCGTTTAAGACGCTCAAGGTGCATGCGAGTAAAAGCCGTACCCGAAGAAGCTATGGAGTTTTTGATTCCGGATTGATGGGAAAGCACCAAATCTACCTGTCCTTCCACTAGAACGGCGTAATCTTTTTTACGAATCTGATCTTTGGCCTTATCTAAGCCATACAACACCTCGCTTTTGGTAAAGAGAACAGTGTCGGGACTATTTAAGTATTTGGGTTCCACTTTTTTATCAAGAGCCCGACCAGAGAAAGCAATGATCGAACCATTCGAATCTGCGAGTGGAAAAACGACGCGGTCCCGAAAAACATCGTAGAGTTCCTTGCCCTTCGCATCATCGCCGGATTTTTTGATCAGACCCGCCTTGAGTAAAACGGTGTCGTTGTATCCGAGACTATTCATATATTCGCGGAGAGCGCGCCATCCGCCGGCTGACGGACCCGGCGCATAACCAATACGCCAATTTCTCACCGTTTCTTCGCTGATCCCTCTGGAAGCAAGATATTGACGCACCGACCGATGATCAGCCAACTCTTTTTCAAAAAACTTGGTGGCTTGTTCCAGAACATTCAAAATCTTATCTTTCTCGGCCCTTGATTCACCGCTCACCTGATATTTGATTTCCACACCAGCTTTCTCCGCCAATAATTTTAAGGTTCCACGAAAATCCAAACCATCCATTTCTTCCACAAAAGTAAAAATATCCCCTTTAGCGCCACAGCCAAAACAGTAGAAACTTTGACGCGCCGGTGATACAAAAAAAGACGGGGTTTTTTCATTATGGAACGGGCAACGGGCCTTGAAACTCGTTCCAGCCTTTTCCAGTTTGATATATCCAGAGACTATCTCGGTGATATTCAATCGTTCTTTGATTGTGTCGACATCGCCTCGCATATTAGTTTTTCTTTATAACCACCCTTGAAACTGGTGCCGGCCGGAATCAGACGGCCGATAATAACATTTTCCTTCAAACCAACTAGTTCATCTTCAGCACCTCTGATAGCGGCTTGAATCAGCACCCGAGGCGTATGCTGGAACGAAGCGGCAGACAAGAAGCTCGAGCGAGAAAGCGAGACTTCCGTAATACCCATGACAATTGCTTCAGCCGTCGCCTCCTCAAGACCCTTCTCTTTCATTAGATTATTAATTCTAATGAATTCAGAGGCTTCGACAATATCACCGTGAGTAAAACTCGTATCCCCGGGATTTCTGATTTTACGACGAGCAAACATCTGGCGCACAATGAGTTCAATATGTTTATGAGATACCGCCGCGCCCTGAAGTTCGTAGAGTTTCGAGACTTCATGAATAATATAATTCTCTGTTTTTTCTCGACCGGCGTAACGAAAGAGTTCATCCAAATCTACCGAGCCATCGGTCATGATATCACCCCTTTTAACACTCTGGCCGACTTTCACCAAGAGGGATCTCGAGGCCGGAACAGTGTATTCGTTGTCGAGTTTTTTGGCGCTATTAGATCGAGCCCCCGGTTTGACGGATTTTGTTTCTCCAATATTGGGAGTTACTACGATGAGCCGATCGTGACCAAGCACCTTGATTTCAGTCACCAGCCCATCCAGATGATTGATGGCCGCAGATACCTTGGGTTTGCGTTTCTCAAATATTTCTTCCACGCGCGGCAGACCGGCGGTAATATCGCCGCTGGTCGAGGCGATACCGCCGGAGTGGAAAGTGCGCATGGTTAACTGTGTCCCCGGTTCACCGATGGCCTGAGCCGCCACCGTGCCGATCGCCTCTCCCAGTTCGACTGGTTTGTTATTACCAAGATCGACGCCATAACACTTCACGCAAACGCCATGCGCGGATTTGCAGGCCAAAGGCGAACGGACATTCACAGATTCAATCGGAGTTTTGTCAATCACCTCCGCGTCAGCTTTGACAAAAAGGTGTCCGCGTTTGAATAGTAATAATCCAGCGTTGTCAAATAAATCTACCGCCAAGAATCTGCCTTTGATATTTTTTGAGAGCAACATTTCGATACCGGAAGCGGTCGTCTTACGAATGATCAGACCCTCTTTTACACCGCAATCTTCTTCGGTGACAATTTCGTCTTGCGCCACGTCAAAAAGTCTCCTGGTCAAATAGCCCGCCTTGGCAGTATTGAGGGCGGTGTCGGTCAAGCCCTTACGACTACCGTGAGTAGTGA
>MHWZ01000008.1:20557-25538 GCA_001825475.1 Candidatus Zambryskibacteria bacterium RIFOXYD2_FULL_43_10
ATGATACCTTTCATACCAACCATTTGATTGAGATTGCTGAGGGAACCTCTGGCTTCTGAATAGGTCATGTCATAAACAGAATCGTTGACGCCGAGGGTACCTGGAATAAGTTGCTCGACTTCTGATTTAATTCCCTGCCAGATTTCAACCGACTTGATGATGCGTTCATGTTCGGATAGAAGACCTTCCCGATATTGACCCACAACCTCATTCACAGCCAAGCGACCCCTATCAATGATATCCTTCTTATCTGACGGAATATTGACATCACTAAGCCCCCAAGTCACTCCGGAAATAGTGGCATAATGGAAACCGAAATTTTTGATTTTATCCATAATCGATGGAATATTCTCAATACCGTAACGATCTATCAAATCATCAACGAGCTCGGACATTTTCTTTCTGCTCATTTCATGATTAAGAAAAGAATAATCTGAAGGTAAAATACCGTTAAAGAGAAGCCGCCCGACAGAAGTTTCAAACATCTTTCCCTCGAAATACTTGTATCGCTCCGTATTAGTCGGCAGGACGGAGATTTTCGCACGCAAACTGATAACACCAAATTCATAGGCGGTGATGGCGCTGTTCGGACTGGAATAATATCTCCCCTCACCTTTCTCGCCTGGAACGGTACGCGTCATCCAGAAAGTGCCGAGGACAATATCAAGCAATTTGGCGGAGACCACCGGTTCGCCGTTGCCCGGTTTTAAGATATTTTTGTCCGCCGCCATTACCAAACGCGCTTCAATTTGAGCCTCAACAGTAAGTGGCACGTGAACAGCCATCTGATCACCATCAAAGTCCGCGTTGAAAGCGGTACAGACCAATGGATGAAGTTGAATAGCATTACCCTCGATCAGCACCGGTTGAAAGGCTTGAATACCCAAGCGATGCAGTGTCGGGGCACGGTTTAAAAGCACATATTTGCCGCGAATCACTTCTTCTAGAATGGCCCAGACCTCCGGGATGGCATCTTCGATGAGCCGACGAGCACCGGGTATATTATAAGCAAGCTCGCGTCTTAAAAGTTCGGAAACAATGAACGGCTTGAAAAGTTCCAGAGCCATGTGTTTGGGAAGACCGCATTGATGAAGCCTCAATTCCGGACCAACCACAATAACCGAGCGGCCGGAATAATCCACACGTTTTCCCAACAGATTTTGTCTGAACAAGCCTCTTTTACCTTTAAGATTATCGGATAATGATTTGAGTGGTCGGCGTTGAGACTGATTGCCGGAAATGTTTGAATGTCTAATGGTATTATCTATGAGAGCATCCACTGCTTCTTGAAGAATTCTTTTCTCATTACGTAAAATAACGTCCGGAGCACTTATTTCTTTAAGCTTTTTGAGACGGTTATTGCGATTGATAACACGACGGTAGAGATCATTAACGTCGGCCGTAGCATAACGTCCTCCATCCAAAGGAACCATGGGTCGAACCGCCGGCGGAATAACGGGGATCCGTATCAAAAACATCCATTCCGGCCTGTTACCGGCATTAATCATCCACTGAATAGTCGAGATACGCTTGTTTAGTCTGGCAACCTCGGTTGAGGGAGAATGTTCAAGCTTTGTCTTAAGTTCTCGTAAGAGTTTCTCAAGATCAATATTTTTTAAAATATTATAAATTGCTTCCGCACCGATACCCGCTTCAAAGATGGTCGGGTACTTCATACTCGAACGATGGTATTCGACCTCATTCAGTACTCGACCCGGAACCAGAGCTTCAATATCACGCCTGGTGGCAAGCGCTAATTCCTTGAGAGCCAGTTTGCTTTTTTCATCTTGGAGAGTCTTTACTTTGGCCTTGAATTCGGATTCCAAATCCTTAAGAACTCGAGCCTTTTCCATTTCTGAGACACTGGTAACAACATAGCCGGCAAAATAGACAACTTTTTCAAGGTCTGATACAGGAATACCCATCACCAGAGAAATTCTTGATGGAACATTTTTTAAAAACCAAATATGGGCCACCGGAGTGGCCAGTTCTATATGACCCATACGCTCCCGCCGCACAATGGAACGTGTAATCTCAACGCCACACTTCTCGCAGATAATGCCTTTATATCGGATACCACGATACTTGCCGCAATAACATTCAAAATCTTTATCCGGTCCAAAGATCTTCTCGTCAAAAAGACCGTTACGTTCGCTTCTTTGAGTGCGATAATTGATGGTTTCCGGCTTGGTCACTTCGCCATGCGACCACTCTTTGATCCGATCAGGAGAAGCTAGCTTAATGCTTATGACATCGAATTCTTTGGCAACAGTGGCTTTCGTTTTATAATTATTCATTATTTTTTGGATTATCTGGTTTTTTCTTCAATTCCACATCCAGAGCCAGACCGCGAAGATTACTCAAAAGCACGTTGAAGGAGGCCGGCAGATGCGGTTCGGGAATTTTCTCTCCCTTAACGATCGCGTCAAAGGCAGCAGAGCGGCCGAGAATGTCATCGGACTTAATAGTTAACATTTCACGTAAAGTGTAACTTGCCCCGTGACCAAGAAGCGCCCAAACTTCCATCTCTCCGAAGCGCTGACCACCATTTTGAGCTTTACCTCCTAAAGGTTGTTGCGTAATGAGGGAATAAGGACCAATAGAGCGCATATGTATCTTATCTTCAACCATATGATGCAGTTTAAGAATATACATGTATCCAATAGCGATTTCTTGGTTGAATGGCTCGCCGGTGCGACCATCAAAAAGTTTTACCTTACCTGATTCTTTAAAGTTCGCCTTGACAAGCTCTGCTTTAATTTCATCTTCGGTCGCACCGGCGAATGGAGGCACGATCGCCTGATAATTAAGAGCATGCGCCGCTAAACCTAGGTGCATTTCCAGAATTTGACCCAGATTCATACGAGACGGCACGCCCAGAGGAGTAAGAATCACATCAATGGGAGTGCCATCGAGCATGTAGGGCATATCTTCAACTGGCAAAATTCTGGAAATAACACCCTTGTTGCCGTGTCGACCGGCCAACTTGTCACCCACGGATACGTTTCTCAATTGCGCTACCTGAATATGGATTTGTTTCAAAATTCCCGAATCAAGCTTGTCCCCCTTCTCGCGGGTAAAGATTTGCACAGAAATAACTCTGCCTCGCTTGCCTCCTTCCATACGCTTAGAAGTATCCTTGACGTCTCGGGCTTTTTCACCGAAAAGGGAACGGAGCAAGCGTTCTTCGGGGGTCAGCTGAGATTCACCCTTGGGAGTAATTTTACCTACTAAAATATCGCCGGGGCGCACCTCGGCGCCCACCCTAATAACACCGTCTTCAGCCAAGTTTTTAAGTTTTGACTCTCCAACGTTTGGAATATCGCAAGTGGTCATCTCCGGTCCAAGTTTGGTGTCTCTGACATTTACGGTAAACTCTTCAATATGAATTGAGGTAAACTTGCTTTTTTCCACTAGACGTTCGGAGATGATAATGGCATCTTCGTAATTAGCCCCCGACCAAGACATAAACGCCACTAAAACATTCTGGCCAATAGACATCTGACCGCCAGATGAAGAGGAACAATCAGCCAGAACCGTACCTTTCTTGACTCTTTGTCCCGACTCAACTGAAGGCCTTTGATGAAAAGTGGTAAAGCCATTGGTCATGGAGAAATTGACCAATGGAAATTTATGAATGGCGCCTTTGTTGTCCTTCACTTCAATTAATTTACCGTCCGCATAAGACACTTCACCATCAACGTTTGAGAAAATAATACGGCCGGTATCACGAATGGCCACTTCTTCAATACCGGTAGCCACCAAGGGCACTTCCGGGATGATGCATGGAGTGGCTTGTTTCTGCATATTTGAACCCATGAGCGCTCGATTGGCATCGTCATGATTAAGAAACGGTATCATCGAGGTCGCTATCGAGAATGCCTGATTGGTCGCCACATCTATAAAATTAACCTCGCTTTTCGGCAATGTTTGCGGCGCTCCCTTGACACGCACTTCCACCATTTCAGGAATTAGTTCGCTTCCTTCGATAGGAGTCGCCGCATGAGCAATAATCGAGTTTTCTTCTTCGAGAGCATTCAGATATTTAATTTCTCCAGTAATTTTACCGTTCGAAACCGTGGCATAAGGAGTCTCGATCATTCCGAACTCATTGACGCGAGCATACGCTGATAGACGCAAAATGAGACCGATGTTTGGGCCCTCCGGGGTTTGAATTGGACAGAGGCGACCGTAATGCGAAGGATGGACGTCACGCACCTCATAACCGGCGCGGGCGCGATTGAGACCCCCCGGACCAAGGGCGGAAACCGTGCGAAGATGTTCTAGTTCTTCTAGAGCATTGGTTTGTTGCATAAATTGTGAGAGTTGATTGGTCGTGAAAAACTCTTTCATTCTGGCCTGCAATGGTTTGGGAGAGATAAATTGCACCGGCAAAGTGACATTAGTATCAATAGTGGACATTCTGTTTTGGATATTTCTCTTGATTTGAGCCATACCAACACGAATCTTCTGTTGGAAAAGTTCTCCCACAAGACGTACCCTTCGAGAACCTAAATGGTCAATATCATCTTCCATAGCGCCGGGAGTGGCATTGAGATGAATGATGTGGGAAATGATAATTACAAGATCGGAAAGTGAGAGAGTCCGACGTTCAATCTCTTTCGAGGTCTCTTTGATACTAAAACGGTTGTTGAATCGAAAACGTCCAACACGAGAAAGGTCGTAGCGTTCCTTGTCAAAAATGGAGCGCACGAATTCACGAGCATTCTCTGCCGCGGCTAAATCACCGTCGCGCAAACGCTTATGAATTTCGATGGAAGCCTCATAGAGAGTGGTGGTATGATCTTTTAGCAAAGTCTTTTCAAGATAATGTTTGGCCTCGGGAATACCGTTAAAAAGAGCTAAAATCTTGTCATTTGATACAATACCGCCAACCCCAGGAGGCAGAAAAGCGCGTAAAAGGGTGGTAACGGGAAATTTTCTCTTTCGGTCAATGCGCACATATAACGTCCCGTCCAAA
>MHWZ01000008.1:25556-27877 GCA_001825475.1 Candidatus Zambryskibacteria bacterium RIFOXYD2_FULL_43_10
CAAGCTCCACGGCCGGGAATAATTTTGGCACCAAAAGTTTTTTTACCCTTCAATTCTTGAGCAGTAAAGGAAACTCCGGTTGAACGAGCAAGTTGTGGTACCACCACGCGCTCTATACCGGAGATAATAAAAGTGCCGTGAGAAGTCATGAGCGGAAAATCAGCCATGAATATTTCTTGCTCCTTCTCCGTATCCATGATTAAATTCTTCAGCCGCACTCGCACCTTTAAAGGCGTCTCGTAAGATAATTTTCTACCCTTGGCCGTGTACTCATCAAATTTTGGTTCCGCCAATTCGAAATTCACGAAGTCGAGCTGAAACTTTTTTGCCGAAAAATCTTTAATAGATGAAAATTCTTCAAAAACTTCCTTGAGACCCTTTTCAATAAGCCACCCAAACGACTCCACTTGTGATGTTACTAAATTGGGTATTTCAGTTAAGAGTTTCTTGAAACGGCCAAAATATTTCTTTACTCTCTTGGGATTTTTTATACTAGTATTTGATGGTGGCATTATTGTAAAACAAAAAAATTCGAAACACGCCGCTTGTCGCTGTGTCTTCGAAAAAAGTTATTAAATTTTGCTAAATCCCCTACTTGCCGTAACTCAATCGTTGTCGCCATCTTATCAGAGATCTATTTCTTGTCAACACCTTCTTTTCTTCTTCCATTCATCTATTTTGGCGCGGTGGCCAGAAAGAAGAATTTTAGGCACACGATACAATTTACCTCTATGTTTAAAAACTTCCGGACGAGTATAGACTTCGCTTGATGAGATACGTCTTTCTTCAATAGATTCAAGATTGCCGAGCACACCGGGTACTTGTCGGGCCATTACATCCATAATCATCATTGCCGGCAATTCTCCTCCGGTTAGGATAAAGGGGCCGATTGATATCTCATCCACTTTGAACACTTTCTTCACTCGAGCATCTATACCTTCATAACGACCGCAGACCAAAATAATATTTTTGTACTTTTTAGCAGTTTTTTTCGCATAGTCATTAGTGAACTGCTTTCCTCTAGGCGACAAAAATATTATTTTGGTAGCTTTCAGCTTGTAGCTTTTAGCTATTAGCTTTAATACAGACTCAATTGCTTTAACCACAGGCAGAGCTTCGATTACTAGCCCCGGCCCTCCGCCATATGGGGGTCTATCCACTCTCTTCCATTTATTTTTGACAAAATCACGCGGATTATAGAAAGAAACTTTAATTTTTTTATCTTCTATAGCGCGCTTCAAAATTGACTCACTAAGATAAGAGTCGAATGCTTTGGGGAAAAGGGTGATAATGTGAAAATGCATTTATCCCGAGTAAATCGAGGGACTATTCTAAATTCAAATCCTCCATCGCTTCATCAAGTGTTTTGGAAGTATTGGAAGCACCATTGGGAGCGGCAGACCCTCGCCTATCTTGCCATGATTGCCCGCTAACTCCCGCGGGTTCATTAATCCTAAGATTTATACGGGCATTATTTTTCATACCCACCACACGCAAAAGAATCCTGATAGCTTTAGCAGTATTGCCACTACGACCAATGACTTTGCCCATATCATCAGGATGAACATCCAGAGTCATTAACACTCCCATTTCATCAACGGTTCTCTTTATTTTAATGTCGTCAGGGTAACTCACCAGCGCCTTCACAACGTATTCTAAAAATTTAACATCATCAATCATACTCTTTGGTTAGGGAATAATCAGACGGGCTCTTTTTCAGCCGCCGGCTTCATTGTAACATCTTCTTTGACAGTAGGGACCTTCTTAGACATAGCGGACACATCAATTTTTTTTGCCCTGATGACACCGCGTTTTACCAAAAGATTATGAATGGTATCGGTGGGATTTGCGCCTTGAGAAAGCCAGTACTTAATACGTTCAGTATTGAGAGAGTCAGTTTTGCCGGTTGATTTACGAGGATCATACACGCCGAGAATTTCCTTGAAACGACCGCTCTTGGTTGAATTTTTTGAATCGGTTAAGACAAGCCTGAAACTCGGTTCATGTTTTCTGCCCACTCTTTGTAATCTGATTTTAAGCATTGCGCCACATTATCATAAATCCCTCTCTGCTTCAAGGAATACTCCTATCTCGCCATCTAGCACTTCCTCAACATTACGGACTTCGACGTCCGTCCTGTGATCTTTGACCATTTTGTACGGATGCAGAACATAGGAACGGATTTGATTCCCCCACTCTATTTGAGTCGTCTTGGAAATATACATTCCCTTTTCTTTCGCCATTCGCTCCGCTTCAAGCAATTTATAAAGCTTGGCTTCAAGCATTCTCTGCGCTCTTTCTCTATTCTGCGCTTGAGAACG
>MHWZ01000009.1:0-6992 GCA_001825475.1 Candidatus Zambryskibacteria bacterium RIFOXYD2_FULL_43_10
GTTAGAGCCGAACATGACGAGGGTACGGATCATGGGGTCTTCGCTATTTCCGTTGGTGTTAATGTCTCGCGCATTGAAGAAGTGGTAAAAGTTCTTCTGGCAGAATGCGATAAACTCTCTCGCATTCCCGTCTCTGATGAAGAACTACAAAAGGCCAAAGAACATCATGTCGGTCATCTATATCTTGGTCTTGAAACTACAGATTCGATCGCCGGATTTTATGTTGATCAGGAAATTACTATCGGGAAATTAAAAACACCCCAAGAATTTGAGGACGCTATCCGAAAAGTCACCGCTAAAGATATCATGGAAGTGGCCAAAGATATTTTCCGAAACGACAAGCTCAATTTAGCGGTCGTTGGTAACGTGGTTGACCAAAGAGCGATCAAAAGGGCCCTTTCCTTTAAAGAGTGCTAATATAATCGTATGAAAGATGATATACAGAAATGGGAGATTACTTTTGATAGTTGGATAAAATGCGCGGTCATAGTGATTATAGTTTATGCACTGTATATGGTCAGCGACTTCATCTTGGTTATCATTGCGTCTGTTGTCATCGCTTCGGCGATAGAGCCTGCGGTGGCCGCGGCAAAGAAACGAAATATACCACGCTTACCCGCGGTACTCTCGGTTTATTTGATTTCCGCCTTAGTGTTTGTCGGTCTTTTCTACTTTCTACTTCTGCCTCTGGCTGGTGAGATCTCGAGCTTTATCAGAACTCTAACAATATATTCAAATTCCATTACAAACGGCGGCATTCTTTCGGATTTGTTTAGAACCCAAAATCTGTTTGGAGGTTTTGACACTCCTGTTTTAATCAGAGAATTAAGCGCGCAATTGAATTCTCTATCCGCCTTTCTCTCTCAAGGTATATTTTCAGGCGCTTCCTTGATTTTTGGCGGAATTTTCAATTTTGTCCTAATTTTAGTTCTCTCTTTCTACTTAGTGGCGCAAGAAGACGGTGTTAGCAAGTTTTTAAAAATGATTACGCCGATGCAACATGAACGATATGTTATCGGATTATGGCGGCGTTCACAGCATAAGATCGGTCTTTGGATGCAGGGCCAACTTCTATCATCGGCCCTGATGGCGCTGCTTGTGTATCTCTCCCTTCTCATTATAGGTGTGCCGCATGCCTTACTCTTGGCGGTTTTGGCCGGAGTATTTGAGCTTATCCCTCTAGTCGGGGCCACCCTGGCGGCTGTTCCCACTATATTTATAGCTTATACGTGGGGCGGCATGAGTATTGCCCTCATCGTGGCCGGGCTTTATATCGTGATTCAACAGCTTGAAGGGCATCTCATTTATCCTTTGGTGGTGAAAAAAATGGTTGGTATTCCACCCATTATTTCCATCGTCTCTCTGGTTATTGGCGGCACATTGGCCGGTTTTCTTGGAGTGCTTATCTCAGTGCCAGTAGCCGCCGCGCTTATGGAATTTATCTCTGATTTTGAGGAGCGCAAAATTGCCAAACTCTCGGAGACTTCTTAATGAAATCATTTTACATAACTACCACTCTGCCTTACGTCAATGCGGAGCCGCATATCGGTTTTGCTATGGAGCTAGTTCATGCAGATATAATTGCTCGTTGGAAGCAGCTTAATGGTTTTGACGTGTTTTTTAATACTGGAACAGATGAACATGGTCTGAAAATCTACCAAGCCGCTCTGATAGAAAATAAAACTCCTCAAGCCTACACTGACGAACTTGCTCAAAAATTCAAAAATCTACAGCTATTACTCGGTTTAAGTGACGACCTGCATTTTATCCGCACTACCGATGAACATCATAAGAAAGCTGCCCAAGAATTCTGGAAACTTTGTAAGAATGCTGGAGACATTTACAAAAAAGAATACAAGATCAGGTATTGTGTGGGGTGTGAACTCGAAAAGACCGACTCAGGACTTGCGGATGGTAGGTGTCCCATTCACCCGAATAAAGAGCTTGAAATGATTGAAGAGGAAAATTATTTTTTTAGGCTTTCTAAATACGGTCCGAAATTACTTGAATTCTACGATAAAAATCCAGACTTTGTTATTCCAGACTTCAGGCTTAATGAAATGCGAGCTCTGATAGGTAGGGGATTAGAAGACTTTTCTATCTCTCGGCTTAAATCAAAAATGCCTTGGGGAATAGATGTGCCTGGCGACTCGAATCATGTTCAGTACGTTTGGTTTGACGCGCTCGTAAACTACATTTCAACCATCGGTTGGCCCGATGATATGGATAAATTCAACAAGTACTGGCCCGTAGTACAGTTTGCTGGCAAAGACCAAGTACGCCAACAAGTGGTCATGTGGCAGGCGATGCTCATGTCTGCTGGCCTACTCCCATCGAAACAAATTGTCATACATGGCTTCATAAATTACGAAGGTCAGAAAATGTCAAAGAGCCTCGGCAATGTTATCAGCCCGCAGGAAGTGATAGATGAGTATGGGGTTGATGCTCTGCGCTATTTTGTAGCACGCGAATTTAATCAATTCGAAGATATGGATATCTCGAGAGAGAAGTTAAGAAGTGCTTATAACGCGAATTTGGCGAATGGGCTGGGGAATCTGGTATCTCGAGTAATGACCATGGCCGAAGCGCATCTTAAGAGTCCGGTCACTATTTCTGAATGGGAAGATATGTCAGAATTTTTTGCGATCCTTGATAAATTTGAGATAAATAAAGCCACAAATTATATCTGGGCAAAAATAGGCGAACTTGACGCCTTAATCCAAAAAGAAAAGCCGTGGGAATCTAAAGATACTAAAGTTATTACTAATTTAGTCGCGAAACTCTATTCAATAGCGAGAATGCTTAATCCGATTATGCCTGAAACATCCAACAAGATTAAAGAATTAGTCCAAGCAAATAAGAAGCCATCAGAACCGTTATTTTTGCGTAAAGATGCCTAAATATTTCGATGTGCATTCTCATCTAAACTCTTCCGCCTATCAGAAAGATTTTGACGAGGTGGTAAAAAGATTGAAAGAAACAGAGACTTACACGATGGTGGTTGGGACCGATTTTAAGTCCTCAAAAGAGGCAGTAGATTTGGCCGATAAGTATGAAGAAATCTATGCTTGCATCGGTATACACCCGATAGATAATCCCAGTCAAAGTTTTGAAAGAGAAAAATTTGAGAAATTAGTCAAACATCCGAAAACCGTAGCAATAGGGGAATGTGGCATGGATTTCTTTCATGCCGATAAAAATGCTGATTACGAGAGACAGAAAAAATTATTCTTGGATCAAGTTAAATTCGCGCTCAAATACGATAAGCCTTTGATGATCCACGCTCGTAATGCCTATGAAGAACTTATCGAATTACTAAAAAGTATTACTTGGACACGGCGTGTCCAAGTGAGAGGCAATGTACACTTTTTTGCAGGCGACTGGGCCGTGGCCCAAAAGCTTTTTGCGCTGGGCTTCACAGTTTCTTTCACGGGAGTAATCACGTTTGTCAGAGATTATGATGAAGTCATTAAATCCGCGCCTCTTAACATGATTATGTCAGAGACAGATTCGCCATACGTAACACCAACACCGTACCGAGGCAAACGCAATGAACCGAGCTATGTCAGCGAAGTGGTCAAAAAAATCGCGGAAATTAGGGAAGAGAACGACAAGATAGTGGGCGATACCCTTGTCAGTAACGCGCTTTCTATGATAGGCTAGTTCAACTTATGGCAAATTTGGAAAGTGAAGCCGGAGAATTGACCGTCTATGAATTGGGCTTTTTGGTCTTGCCGAGTATCCCGGAAGATAAACTTTCCAATGTCACGGATGCTGTTAGAAAAATAATTTCGGCGGCAGGCGGTACGGAAATTGATGCCGAGGCGCCAATCAAGAAAACTCTTGCTTATTCAATGTCAAAAACCATTGGCGCCAGTCGTTATGTGGTTTCTGACGCCTATTTGGGTTGGACTAAGTTTGAGGTTGATAAAGCTAATGTCCCGATAATCAAAGCTGGTGTGGAAAAGATGGAAGAAATCTTACGATTTCTCTTAATCAAAGCCCCGCGCGAAACCACTTTTACTTTTGCCAAAGCCAGAACAGCGATGGCGATAGAAACTACGACATCCGAAGACGCCGAAGCGGAAATTACTCCGGCAAAATTATCGGAAAGTATTGAGAAATAAAATATGCTAAAATAGCAACATGTATCTCAACCGCGCCATTATCATCGGTAATCTTACTCGCGATCCGGAGCTCAAGACTTTACCCTCGGGTATATCCATAACTTCCTTTGGAGTAGCCACTAATCGAATTTGGAAAGACAAAAATAACCAGAAGCAAGAGTCAACAGACTTTCATAACATAGTCGTATTTGGTCGTCAGGCGGAGACGACAGCTCAATATTTGCGTAAGGGCGCAAGTGTTTTAGTCGAAGGTAGAATACAGACTAGAAGCTGGGACGCCCCGGATGGTGCCAAAAAATATCGCACAGAAATAGTGGCTGATAGAATTCAATTTGGTCCAAAGAAGGAAGGGGCGGATCGCTCGTCTGCCTCAAAGACTGCTGAGAACAAGCAGGATGTCCCCCCTATTGATGCCATAGAATACCCTGAAGATAATGTGAATGTCGATGACATTCCGTTCTAATTATGAGAAAACAAAATTATTTCAAAGAACACAAAATCAAACACATCGATTACAAAGATGTTGAAACTCTTAAAAAGTTTCTGACGCCTCATGCCCGTATTCAATCTCGGAAACGTTCCGGCACTCCAGCCAAGTTTGAACGTGAGCTCGCTTTGGCTATCAAACGCGCCCGCTTCCTCGGTCTTTTGCCTTACGTATCAAGATAGTTTAAGTTATAATTTAAACATGCGTATACCGTACTCTATTCAAGGGGCGCTCTTCGGACCGGTACTTATTGGACTCTCGCTTATTTTGAAATTACTCTGTCCGGCGCCGGTTGGCGCCGGCTGCTTGACAGATTATTTGGCTGTTCCCATATTCTTACCCTTGATATTTGTTTACAAGATTGTTGGCGGCCATTTGGTTATGTACCACGAATTGCGGTTTGTTATTTTATATTGGAGTTTAGTCGGACTTTTGATCGGTCTTATATTCGATCTGCGTAATCGCCGGTTTCCGTATTTACCCGAACAACATCCCCCTCTTTAATAAACATCGGTACTTGAAGCTCAACTCCCGTTTCAAGTTTAACCGTTTTGGTCGCTCCTTGAGCTGTGTTGCCCTTGGTTGCGGGGTGAGCCTCGATGACTTTCAATTCCATTTTGATCGGGAGTTTTATACCGATTATTTTGTTATCGAAAAGCATCGCGTCTATCAAGATATTGGATTTAAGAAATTGTGCTCCAGAGCCAATCAGGTCTTCTTCTAACTTGAAACGCTTAGTTGGATCACTAGCTTCAGAGAACCAGTACTCTCCTCGGTTGGCGTATAGATATTTAATCTCTTTCTTATCTATACCGGCCTCCTCAACTTTGTCAGAGACGTGGAAAGACACTTCTGTCATTCGGTTAGTAATAAGATTTCTCAGTTTAGTGGCGTTAACGGGTTTCCTCTGTTGTTTGCGGAAAACGTGCGAGTCGATAACCTCCCATGGCTCATCTTCAAAAACTATGTATTTCCCCTTCTTAATTTCGCTATACTCGAGCATAGGAGTACTATTCTACGCTTCCTTTAGCTTTTGTCTAATATCTTTGAGAATTTGATCGGAGATTTTTTTGTTCTCGCGCAGGAACTGACGAGTGGCATCATAGCCTCGTCCGAGTTTCAAGGTTTCTTTATTTACTCCGGAGGCGGGGGTATATTCATACGAGTTACCTGATTTTCTCATAATACCGAATTTTTCACCGAGGGCGATCAGTTCGCCCTCCCGCGAGATACCCTCGTTATACATCAGATCAAACTCGGTTTGTCGGAAGGGAGCCGCAACTTTATTCTTCACCACCTTAACCCGAGTGCGCCCACCCATGACTTCGTCTCCTTTCTTAATTTGAGCAATGCGACGAATATCGAGACGCACCGAGGTATAGAATTTGAGCGCCTTGCCGCCCGGAGTGGTTTCCGGATTACCAAACATGACGCCTATCTGCATACGGATTTGATTGATAAAAATAACGATAGTTTTTGACTTCGCGACAATGGCAGTGAGTTTGCGTAGAGCCTGACTCATCAGACGCGCCTGCTTGCCAACGTGATAAGCCCCCATGTCGCCTTCTATCTCGTCCTTGGGTGTTAAGGCCGCAACCGAATCTACGACGATAACATCGATTTTGCCCGAGCGTACCAGTGAATCCACAATTTCCAGCGCCTGTTCGCCGGTATCGGGTTGGGAGATCAAGAGCTCGTCGATTTTCACTCCGAGACGTTTAGAATATTCCGGGTCCATGGCATGTTCGGCGTCAATGAAAGCGCAAATGCCGCCTGTTTTCTGCGCTTCGGCTATGACGTGGAGCGATAAAGTAGTCTTGCCCGAAGACTCTGGTCCGAAGATTTCGATAATCCTACCTCGTGGCAGACCGCCTACGCCGAGCGCCGCGTCCAAGCCAATGGAGCCGGTGGAGATAGCATCTACGCCCACTTTGGGTTTGTCGCCAAGTTTCATAATTGATTCCTCACCGAACTTCATTCTAATCGCGTCCAGAGTAGTATTTATATTTCCTTCCTCTTTATTTTTTACCATTTTAATTATTTTAAGACAATTCTTACGTTCTTCTCTGTCTCACGACCGAAGCGGTCTCGAGCCTTGACGGTCATTATACTTAAGCCGGGGGAGACTAACAATTTCTCGCTCCACTGGCCGTTTTCGTCTGTAAATATCTGGCGATCATTCAAACTAATCCAAGCGATGTTTTTTGATTGACCCTCTACGATAACCAAGGGGCCCTCAACCGTCTGTCCATCTTTTGGATTCTCAATCTGAATGCGCGGGCCGGTTAAAAGGATGCGCGCCTGATACAGAGAGTAGGCGGTTAATAACACAAACACAATGATCAGAAGTCCATATTTGGGTTTAATATCGACTGTCA
>MHWZ01000009.1:7000-7198 GCA_001825475.1 Candidatus Zambryskibacteria bacterium RIFOXYD2_FULL_43_10
TAGTCTTTTCTACGATGTCTTCTTCCGGATCAGGCTCATTATTTCCGGTTTCTGCCCCAATAACCTCCCGCGCCTTGGCCCCCGAGCCCGCGCCTATAACTCCTCGTTCCTCGAGCATATCCACCAAACGAGCGGCGCGGGCGTAACCGATCCGCAGTTTACGTTGCAGAAATGAAGTTGAAGCTTTGCCAGCATGGA
>MHWZ01000009.1:7260-7505 GCA_001825475.1 Candidatus Zambryskibacteria bacterium RIFOXYD2_FULL_43_10
CCCAGAGTTGCCGAGAAAATGGCGTTATCCGCTTGTGAAGACAGTGTATTTTCACCGGAGAAATTAATCTCGCTTTGGAGCTCATCGGCGTAAGTGTCGGTGAGATACTTGGTGACCGCCTTCACTTCTTTTTCCGAAATGTATGCTGACTGAATACGCAGGGGCTTGGACATCTCTCCGGAGAGGAAGAGCATGTCTCCCGAGCCGAGAAGTTTCTCCGCGCCGGATGTGTCAAGAATGGTGCG
>MHWZ01000009.1:7532-8506 GCA_001825475.1 Candidatus Zambryskibacteria bacterium RIFOXYD2_FULL_43_10
GGCGATGCGCGCGGGAATATTGGCTTTAATCAAACCGGTGATGATATTTACAGACGGTCTCTGGGTGGAGAGGATAAGATGGATACCGACGGCGCGGCTCATCTGGGCCAAGCGCACTACTGCGGCTTCAAGTTCCCGCGGATAAGACTGCATCATGTCTGCCAGTTCATCTATAATAATAACGATAAAGGGCATCGACTTTTCGTTTTTGGCATTTTGGTGATATGAATCAATATCCCTTACTTTATTTTTCTCAAGAATGTCGTAGCGGCGCTCCATTTCTTTAGCCACCCACTTGAGAGCCAAGATCGCCTTCTTCGGGTCAGTAATCACGGGAGTTAAAAGATGCGGAATATTGTTGTACATAGTCAATTCAACGCGCTTCGGGTCTATCATTATGAACTTGAGATTTTCGGGCGGGTTTCTAAATAAGAGAGAGGTAACTATGGCATGGATGGTGACCGACTTACCCGCGCCGGTGGCGCCGGCCAAGAGAAGGTGGGGCATTCTGGCCAGATTTGCGAAGTGCGAGTGGCCGGAAATGTCTCTCCCAAGCGAAACCAAGAGTGGCAGGGAACTTCTGGAATATTGTTCGTCGGAAATGAGAGAACCGAGGCCTATGATAGATTTGAGCGTATTGGGAACTTCAATTCCCACCAGAGATTTGCCGGGTATCGGCGCTTCAATCCGCACGGGATGCGCGGCCAGCGCCAGTTCAAGATTATTTTGGAGCGCGAGGATTCTTGAGAGTTTAACGCCCTCGGCCGGTTTCAGAGCGTAACGGGTGACGGACGGACCGATTGAAATCTCGTCCATTTCAACCACGATACCGAAGTTCATAAGTGTGCGTTTAATCAAGTTTGCGTTGGCTTTGATGTCGCCGACACCTGGTTTGCCGCGATCTCCTTCAAGAAGTGAGAGCGGGGGAGGAGCCCATTTTTTTCCGCTTCGTCTTGTGAGCATCGGCCCGAATT
>MHWZ01000010.1:0-9555 GCA_001825475.1 Candidatus Zambryskibacteria bacterium RIFOXYD2_FULL_43_10
CAAATATTGTACCTTCCACAACCGGCGCGGCCGAAGCCGTAATTCAATCGATACCGGAATTAGAAAATAAATTCCAAGCGGAATCCATTCGTGTGCCAACCATAACCGGCTCGCTCTCTATCATGACTGTGCTTACAGATAAAAAAGTTTCTGTGGAAGAAATAAATAAAGTTTTCAAAACTACCGCAAACGATCCACGTTGGTCAAAGAGTTTGAAAGTCACAGAAGATCCTATTGTTTCAACCGATATAATCGGTGAGCCCTATGGCGCTATAGTTGATCTGACTTTAACTCATACATTAGGGGATGATTTGATCAAAATTTTCTCATGGTATGATAACGAAGCCGGATATGCGGCCACACTAGTCGAGCATGTAAAAAGAATTGCTAAGAATTTATGATTTTTTTGAAAGCTTTTATTTGGTGTCTCATTATAGGAATAAGTATAACTACTCCTTTTTTCGTTGCATCCAAAGCTGGATTTGCTGGTATTGGAATTTTTGTATTCGGAGGATTTTGGGCTTATATTTTTATTCCTGTCCTTTTATTGATTATGATGATCTGGAAAAGATATATATCTAAAAGTCTATTATTTGGAATAATTATTTATATTACATTAGGTATCTTGTTAAATTTTAGAGGCATAGGGTGGACAACATTTTTTTCTGATATTTCGAAGGTTATAATTCTTTGGCCTATTCAGTTTTTAGAACTTTAATTATTGAGATAGACTAACAATTGATGTGAAAATCTATATTGGACCAGATCATGCTATTATTTATGATATAATAACTACGCAGTGAGTATTATAGAAATAAAAGAGAAAATATCACCAATATTACACGCTTACGGTATTAAAAAGGCGTCTATTTTTGGTTCAGTTTCTCGCGGAGATGATAATCCAGACAGCGACGTAGATTTACTTATAGAATTGGGAAGGCCTATGGATTTATATGCATATATAGATTTACAAGATGAAATTGAAAAAAAACTCCAGAAAAAAGTGGATATTGTAACAAACAAAAGCCTTAATAAATTTATAGCACCATATATTATCCAGGAACTAAAAACAATATATGAAAGATGATGGAACTTATGTGGATCAAATTTTGGATTCTATTCGAAAATTAGAATTGTACATCATCGATTACGATAAAGATGAGTTCATTAAGGATGAAAAGACACAGAGCGCAGTTTTAATGCAGCTTACAGTAATTGGGGAGATCTCAAAAAAAATTTCTGAGGAGACAAAATCTAAAATAGATGTACCTTGGAAAAAGATAATGGGCTTCAGAGATAAAACTGTGCATGCCTATTTTAATCTGGATATTGATGTAATCTGGGAAACAATACAAACTCGTATTCCAGAATTGAAGGAAAAATTATCCGAATATAAATAATATGAAAATCTATATCGGATCGGATCACGCGGGGTTTGGGCTTAAGGATAAGCTTATTCAATATCTCAAAGAACTTGGACATGAAGTAGAAGATAAGGGTCCATTTGAATACAACGAAGAAGATGATTATCCGGATTTCATCATTCCGGTAGCTCGCGAGGTATCTATGCATCCTAACGAAGTTAGGGGGATTGTGTTGGGCGGTTCCGGTCAAGGGGAAGGTATGGCGGCAAACAAGTTTAGAAACGTCCGTGCTACGGTCTATTACGGTCAAGGGCAATGCGTAGTGAAAGAAGAAAACGAATCTATCATCAAGATTTCCCGGGCAGATAATGATGCCAACATACTTTCACTAGGCGCGAGATTTATCACCGAAACGGAGATGCAAGAAGCTGTTAAAGAATGGCTCAATACTCCGTTTAAAAACACGGAGAAATATAAACGGCGTATCGCTAAAATGGATCGTATTCATGGGTGAAATTATTCCAGCCATACTTGCTACTGACGTTTCTAATTTGAAATTAAAACTTGCCGATATACCACAAGAAATAGAGTTTGTACATATAGATGTGCTCGAAATAGATATCTGGACCAATATAGGCATAGGCAGAGATTTTGAAGCGCACTTGATGGTTAAGGAACCAGGTCAAATTATTGATAAATGGGTAAAAAGGGGAGCCAAAAGAATTATCCTCCACTCACTTGGAAGCCGAGCCTCCAAGTTGATAGGGACGGAAATTGGTCTAGGCGTAGAACTTGACGTCCCTATCGAAAAAATATTTCCACTTATTTCTCAAATAGATTTTATTCATCTTATGTCTATTGCCCAGATAGGTAAGCAAGGACATTCGCTAGACGAGCGAATTTTTGATAGAATAAGGGAGGTGAAAGAAAAATTTCCGCAAATATTAATAAGTGTTGACGGTGGCATTAATACCACAAACTACCAGGCGCTTCAAAATGCTGGCGCGAATAGATTGATTGTAGGGTCTGGCTTTCAAGAACTATGGAAATCACTGAAAAAAAATTAGAGTAGTTAAAAATTATATGACAAAAAAAGAATGGGTTTATATGTTTACTATCGGATTTATTACGGCGGCATTAGTCACAGTAAGAGGGTTTTACTATTTCCGTATAAACACAAGAGGTATGGCCAAGAATACTTATGAAATATTACCTCAACTATTGATAGTAAAGTTTATCGGAGTTTTTTTTGTAATATGCTTTGTGGTCTGGATTTTGTTTCAATTAATACATCTGTTTAGAAAAGAAAAGCGGGGTATTTCAGAAAGTGCGATTCCTAAGAAACATTACGTAATAGAATTTTTAAAGATAACAGGGTTATTTATTGTAGCTATAGTTACGAGTTTTACTGTTGTGTATATCTTCTTACCCCCTGATATTGGATTGGGGGGGTTGGCATATGCTATAGGTCTTTATGTTTTTTTGATTATTTTAACTGTTCTCTGGATAATATTTTCAATCTACACGTTTGTGGCATATAAACAACATAAGGAAGCAAGTCAGGGATTTAGACTTTTTCTATATATTAATTTGATTTTAATAATTTTAGGAATCATAGAACTTTATACTGAATTTCTAATTTAATATATTCTTTATATATGGACAATCTAAATGACAACAAGATAAAATTTTTAGAGCAAAAGGCAAATGATATTCGTATCAGTATTATTGACATTCTTGAGGATGCTGGTTCTGGGCACACCGCGGGACCCTTAGATATGGCTGACATTTTCACTGTACTTTTTTTTCATACTCTTAAACACAACCCCAAAGAACCGGCTTGGCCGGAGAGAGACAGATTAGTGCTTTCTAACGGTCATATTTGTCCGGTGCTTTATTCGACGATGGCTCACGCCGGATATTTTCCGATAAAAGAACTGAAGACGCTTAGAAAGTTCGGCTCACGCCTGCAGGGACATCCACATCGAGACTTTTTATCAATGTTAGAGACTAGTTCAGGTCCTCTCGGTTCCGGACTTTCGCAAGCTGTCGGCATGGCGCTCGCTGACAAAATTGATCATGGTCTGACAAGTAATAGGCGTATCTACGCCCTTCTTTCGGATGGAGAACTGGAATGCGGTCAAACTTGGGAAGCGGCCATGCTCGCTGGGAAAGAAAAGCTCCACAATCTTGTCGCTGTAGTGGATAGAAATAACATCCAGATAGATGGGTATACAGAAGATGTGATGCCCCTTGAATCCTTATCAGACAAGTGGCGCGCTTGGAACTGGCACGTCATTGAAATAGATGGGCATAATATGGAAGAAATTGCCGACGCTTTCGAAACAGCCAAGGCAATATTTGGCAAACCGACTGTCATCATTGCCCATACTATTGCGGGTAAAGGAGTAAAGGAATTTGAGCGGGATTATCGCTGGCACGGCAAACCACCTAATAAAGAAGAAAAGCGAATGGCCATCAATGAATTAAGAACACTTGGCGGTAAAATAAAGAGTGAACATGAATAAACGGCTCATAATTATAATCGTAATAGCATTGGCGGTATCGGCTGGAACATATTTTTTAGTTTTTCGCTCTTATTGCGAAACCGCCGACCCAATTAGTTCAGTATCAAAATCTCCGCAAGAAGTATTTCCGGGTGTTGACAATGTAAATTGCAAGAACTATTTTAAAGCATTTTTGATGCTGTTTAATGCGGGGCCGAAAAATGCCGAACGCATATCGCCATCAACGTCCTTTGGTACAAAAATTGATACATCCACTTGGCAAACCTACCGCAACGAAAAATTTGGTTATGAATTTCAGTATCCTAAAGAGTGGAGGCTTAGTTTGGGACCTGGCGAGATGGAAAACTACGAGGCAGACCTTACCCTGGTTAAAGAGAAACCCGGTAAAGAGGAACCCGGTAATATAAGTCAGTATGTCATTATAGTGAGGTATTTAACTCCGCAAGGCTTAAATCTAATGGGCGTTTCTTATTGCGAAGCATATCAAGATGATTCAAAGCGTTGCGAACCGAGGGTGGTAGATAATATTGCCACATTTATTGATCTGGGCATACCAACTAAATGGGGGGATTATATAGCAAATCTAAAAGTGCTTCACCCAAACGGCGGAGCAGTTCTTTTTACTTTACGGCCGGTTCAAGATGATACGATTAATGTGTTTAATATTCTTCTCTCCACTTTTAAATTTACGAAATAATATGCCAATAAATCCGGATTTAAAATTAAATACAAAAATGTTCGATGAAAAAGTCGAACAGATCCCTATTCGTCAAGGATTTGGCGAGGGACTTTTAGAGGCGGGGGAGGAGAATCTGCAAGTTGTTGGACTCTGCGCTGATTTAACGGAATCCACAAAAATGGATCTTTTTGCCAAGAAATTTCCGGAAAGATTGATTGAAATGGGAGTGGCCGAACAAAATCTGGCTTCCGTGGCGTCGGGACTTGCGGCTATGGGCAAGATTCCGTTTATCAGTTCTTATGCCATGTTTTCTCCCGGCCGAAATTGGGAACAAATTCGCACTACTATTTGTTATAACAACCAACCTGTCAAAATTGCCGGCTCGCACGCCGGAATTTCCGTCGGACCGGATGGCGGCACCCATCAAGCAATAGAAGATATAGCCATTACCCGAGTCATTCCACGTATGGTAGTTGTTTCCCCCTGCGATGCCATTGAAGCCAAGAAGGCCACACTTGCGAGCGTCGATACCGGGACACCGGTTTATATTCGTCTCGCGCGGGAAAAGACTCCTATTATAACAACCGGAACAACACCGTTTGAGATAGGAAAGGCTCAAATATACTGGCAATCCACAAAACCTCAAGTGGGTATTGTGGCTACCGGGGCCCTGCTTCATAAAGCATTACTTGCCACCAAGGAACTCGAGGGGAAGGGAATTGAAGTGGAAGTGATGAATCTCTCAACTATTAAACCTTTGGACGAAAAGGCCATTATAGAACTTGCTAAAAAAACTGGGAGAATTGTGACCGTAGAAGAACATCAGATCAGTGGCGGTATGGGTTCGGCCGTAGCGGAGTGTTTGGTCAAAAATTTTCCCGTGCCAATGAAATTCATCGGAGTAGATGACCAATTCGGCCAGTCAGGCACTCCGGATGAACTTATCAAACACTACGGCATGGATACGGAAAGTATCATTAAAGCAGTGACAAAAATCTTGAAACAGTAGCTTCAATCTAATCTCTTGGCCAGAAAATTAGCAGGGGCATCCTTAAGATATTCTTCAATTTGCGAGCGAGTGAGAAGACCTTTTTGGGCGCCGACTTGCTGAACGACTGACATTGAGTTAATCGCCCCCCAAGCCAGAGCGGTTGGTAGATCCTTCTCGAGGGCTAAAGCCACTACGGTCGTTGAGGCGAAAGCATCGCCAGCGCCAGTACGTTCATATGGAGGCTTGGGATCCGGATACGGCGGTTGGAAGTAGAAATTTTTTCCGTCAAAAACACGGGCACCCTTGGTACCCTCAGTGATAATCACTATTTTGGGCCCAAGAGCGTGAATACGTTTGAGAAGTTCATTTACTCCGAGAGTATTTAGACCAAGAATCTTTTCAGCTTCTCCGACGTTACAGAAAAAAATATCCGTAGCGGCATAAATATCTTTTAGGGTTTCGGGACCAAGTTGTATTTGAAAGGTGCCGGGTTGGAAAGCCAATCGAATTTTGGGATGACTCTTGAGATATTTCTTGATTTGTTCGTGATACTCCCAAGTATCGCCTCCTAGAGAAGTCAGATAAAGCCATTTTGGTTCTCCCACGTCAGGAAAGATCCGTTCGTATTCATGATGCTTGACCAAGATAGTGCGATCATCTTCGTACCATAAGACGTAATGATAATTTGTTTCTTTGCCGGGATGAATTTTTATAAAAATTTTATCCACCTTGTTTTTCTCCAAACTTTCCAGACATTCTTTGCCATTTTGATCATCTCCCAAATCCGATACTAAGGCAGGCATAAGCCCCAGACGAGAGGCGACGACAGCGGCATTGGCGCAATTGCCTACAGCACGAACCACTTCAACCGATTCGTAAGGAATCTTTTCGCCAAAAGCCAAAGTAATGGTGCAATTTTCCCGATCAATATCACAGTTTACTCTGGCCTCATGAAGTTTGATGAAAGCATCTGTGACAGTATCGCCAATAGCTACAAAGTCATGCATAGGAATAATTCTACCATGATATAATTATCGTAATGAAAACTTTAAGGGAATACCTAACTTGGGCGGAAGAAGAACGGGTTGCCTTGGGACACTTTAATATATCTGATTCGGAAGGATTCAAGGCTGTGGTTGAAGAAGCAAAGAAACTCAATGTTCCGGTCATCATCGGGGTTTCAGAGGGGGAGAGAGATTTCATTGGTATTTCAGAAGTTGTAGCTCTAGTTAAGGCAGAGAGGGCAAGGGGCTTGCCAGTATTTCTGAATGCAGATCACACCTATTCGGTAGAGAAGGTTAAGTTGGCAATAGATGCCGGATTTGATGCAGTTATCATAGACGGTGCAGCCAAATCTCTTGAGGAAAATGTAGCCATAACTCATGAATGTGTATCTTATGCAAAATCTAAAGGAAGTGGTGTTGTAGTAGAGGCGGAACTTGGATTCATAGGCCAGTCTTCAAAAGTTTTAGAAAGTATTCCAGAAGGTGTATCTCTAGAGATGCAAACCAAACCAGAAGATGCCAAAAAGTTTATCGAAGAGACTGGAATAGATACATTTGCACCCTCAGTTGGCAATATCCACGGCATGGTCAAAGGAGGGGAACCAAATTTAAACATAGAACGCATCAAGGCCATTGCAGATGTCGTTAACGTGCCCCTAGTTCTCCACGGTGCCTCTGGCAACAGCGACGTAGATATTCTCTCCGCCATAAATGCTGGCATTAGAATTGTTCATATAAATACAGAAATTAGACTCGCCTACAAAGCTGGAGTGGAAGAGGGACTTAAATCTGACGAAATAGCGCCTTATAAATTCTTAGCAAAAGGAGTAGAGGAGATGAAGAAGGTAGTTCGTGACCGACTTAAACTTTTCAATAAACTATGAGATTAGCGGAAGAAATCAGAAAATTTTTTAAAGGGGAAGTTTATGATGACGAGATAACACTTAAAAAATACTCACGAGACGCGAGCCTCTTTGAAGTTAAACCCAGACTTGTGGTATTTCCCAAGGATACAGATGACCTTAAGACATTGGTTAAATGGATAGGGGAAAATCCCGGTCACTCGGTGACCGTAAGGGCTGCCGGTTCAGACATGACGGGCGGACCACTAAACGAATCAATTATCGCCGATGTGTCCCAACATATGAATCATGCTGATGAAATAATCGGGGAAAGTGTTGCCATTCAACCCGGGGTTTTCTATCGGGATTTCGAGAAACAAACACTGGCTAAAGGTTTAATTCTTCCGTGTTTTCCAGCATCCAAGAATCTCTGCGCTTTAGGCGGCATGATTTCTAATAATTGCGCGGGCGAAAGAACTTTGCGATACGGTAAGATGGAAAATTATGTTTTAGAATCCAAAATAATCTTCTCTGATGGCAAAGAATATTCGATTAAACCACTCAACCAAACAGAGCTTGAAGTAAAAATGGCGCAGGAAGATTTTGAGGGTAATATTTATAAAAGCTTGTTTGAATTAATAGAAAAAAATAGAGAGATTTTAGATCAGGCAAAGCCTAAAGTATCAAAAAATTCTGCGGGATATTATCTTTGGAATATTTGGAATGGAGAAATTTTTGATCTTAATAAACTTATAGTTGGCTCGCAGGGTACGCTCGGTATAATAACCGAAGCAAAAATAAAATTAATTCCGGAAAAAGCTTACCATGATATGATAGCGCTTTTCTTCCAGTCTTGGAATGAATTACCTCAAGTGGTAAATGCGATCTTGCCATATGGTCCGGAGAGTCTGGAAACGTTTGATGATGAGACACTTAAACTCGGGATTCGTTTTATGCCGGAGATTGCCAAAAGGGCCAATAGTAATTTCTTTTCATTTGCCCTGAAATTTATCCCTGAAGCCTTAATTGGCGCAAGAATGTTTGGTTTGCCCAAGTTGGTTATTTTGGCAGAAGTGGCGGAAAATACGGATGAAGAGGTAAAAACTAAGGTTCAGAAAATTATTGAGGCGATAAAACCATTCAACGTTTGGCACAGAATCATAGAGAAGGACTCGGAAGAGAATAAGTTCTGGGTCATGCGCAGAGAATCTTTCAATCTTTTACGTCAACACGTAGGTGATAAAAGAACCGCTCCGTTTGTGGACGATTTCTGTATTGCGGTTGAGAAAATACCAGAGTTTTTGCCGAGGGCACTTAAAATATTAAAGGATAACGGAATAGTGGCAAACATCGCCGGTCACGCCGGTAATGGAAACTTCCACATTATTCCACTTATGGATCTAAAAAAAGCAAGCGAACGCGCTAAGATTGTCGCCGTGTCCGACAAATTCTATGATTTAGTCGCCAAGTTTAAAGGTTCAATTTCAGCTGAACATAATGACGGCATTATTCGTACACCCTATTTAAGCAAAATGTATAGTCTAGAAATATTAGAATTATTTAAAAAAACCAAAGAAATCTTCGACCCTCTCAATATCTTTAACCCCGGCAAGAAAGTCTATGGCACCCTAGAGTATCTTGAATCTCACATCATAATTGAGTAGAATGACAAGATGCTTACTTTGAAGGTAGAAAAACGGGATGTCCATATTAGGCCAGAAGCAATCAGAAAAACGGGAAAAATCCCCGCAGTCTTTTATGGTAAAAAGGAAGCGTCTACCGCGATTTCCGTTCCCAAAATTGATTTTTTGAAGGTCTGGAAAGAAGCGGGAGCATCCAGCATAGTTACCCTAGAAACACCTGAAGGTATAAAGGAAAGTCTGATTCAAGACGTAGATTTAGACCCTATTACCAGTACCCCTCGCCACGCAGATTTTTACGTCTTTGAAAAAGATCATAAAGTAGCAGTGGAATTACCACTCGAATTCATTGGAGTCGCTCCAGCAGTAAAAGATCTTGGGGGTATGTTTGTCAAAGTTCTGCACGAATTGAAGATAGAGGCCATGCCTAAAGATTTACCCCATAATATTAAAGTGGATGTGAGTGTCTTGATAAACTTCGGCGACCAAATTCTTGCCGAAGATATT
>MHWZ01000010.1:9653-14870 GCA_001825475.1 Candidatus Zambryskibacteria bacterium RIFOXYD2_FULL_43_10
GGATCTCTCAACAATCGAAGTTGAAAAGAAAGGCAAAGAGGAAGAAAAAAAAGAAGAAACAGAAAAAGTATCCGATACTCAATAATTAAACGTTTGGTAACAGTAATGCTTAAGTTCTTAATATTTCTAGTTATTGTTTTGCCAGAGTTTTTTCCCATGGTAATTTGGGCGCAAGAGTCTGTTTGTACTGATCAAATTGCGGGTAAAAGCCGCGCCCAACTTGAACGAGAATTGGAAGCATGCGATAAAGAGATTGCCGAATGGACAGAAACACTTAATAGAGCTAAAAGGGATAGCGCCTCATTTGCCACCGATATCGCCGCTTTGACTGCCAAGATTAAAGCCGCTCAGGCTAATATTAAAGGCAAAAATATCGCCATTGCGAACCTGACTAAAGACATTGCGATTAAACAATCGGAAATTTCCATTCTTAACACTCGTATCACAAACGGTAAAAAGGCCATCGCCGATATCCTCCGCAAGACAAATGACATTAACTCCTATTCACTGGTGGAGGCAATGTTCAGCGACAAAAACCTGTCCGAATTTTTCGTAGATATAGATACATACGCTTCCACTGAGCGGGCCTTGGCTGATTTATTTACTGAATTAAGAACCGTAAGAAATCTAACTGAAGCCCAAAAAGCGACTCTGAATAAAAAAAGGGAAGCAGAGGCAGCCGCTCGAGCATCTCTTGAGGCATCTAAAAAAGAAGTGGAAATAAACCAAGCGGAGAAGAAAACCCTTTTGGCCATAAACCAAACTAAAGAAAAAACCTATGCCCAGGTACTGGCCGATCGACAGGCTAAGGCGGCCCAAATTAAAGCCGCCCTCTTTCCCCTGCGAGATTCCGTCGCTATCCCTTTCGGCACGGCACTTCAGTACGCCGAAGCGGCTAGGTCTAAAACCGGCGTAAAACCTTCTCTCATCCTCGCCATCCTTCAACAAGAATCTAATTTAGGCGCCAATGTCGGTTCATGCGTTATTACTAACCTTACAAGTGGGGAAACAAAAAGCGTTAATAACGGCAACATTTTTAGTAACGGTATTCATCCAGCACGCGACCTACCGCCCCTGCAATCAATTTTAAAAAATTTGGGCCGCAATCCTCTTGAGACAAGAGTTTCCTGTCCCGTCTCTTCAACTTTTGGCTTTGGCGGTGCGATGGGTCCGGCGCAATTCATTCCTTCAACTTGGAATCTAATGGTTGAAAAGATTGCAGATGCGATCGATAAGACAATACCTAACCCATGGGATCCCCAAGACGCAATTATGGCTATGGCTATTTTTTTGAAAGAACTTTTAGGCACTACCGGAGATCCTTACACCGACCAACGAACAGCCGCCTGTCGATATTATTCTGGTAAAACTTGTTACGGCAATGGTGGTGCTAATGTCGGATTAAGTTATGGTAATAGCGTGATGTCAAAAGCAGCCGCTATCCAAAGAGATATTGATTTCTTGCAAAGTCTCTGATTTTCTGATAGAATGAGGGTTAAGTGAAAAAAGAGATACATCCCAAAAATTATCGGCCGGTGCTTTTTATCGACAATTCTGATGGTACAGAGTTTATCATACCGTCCACGGTAGCAACCAAAGAGACCGCCAAAGCTAAGTCGGATAAAAAGGAATACCCGGTCTTTCGAGTGGAAATATCTTCCGCTACTCATCCATTCTATACTGGAGAGATACGAACCCTTGACACCGCTGGCCGAGTTGAACGTTTCAAACAGAAACAGAGCAAAGCTAAGAAATAATGGATTGGCAAGAGTGGAAAAAAAAAGAAAACGTTGAAACAAAAGAATTTCCAAACGAAATTATTTTAGAAGTGCGTGCCGGTGCCGGTGGGGAAGAAGCGGCCCTCTTTGCCAAGAAATTGGCCAGTATGTATATTCTCTACGCAAACCTTAGAAATTGGAGCGCAAGGGTACTTTATGAATCTATCAGTGCTCTGGGTGGATACAAAGAAGCGGCTATAGAAATCAAAGGCGAGGGAGTTTACGAGAAACTTTGTTTTGAAACGGGAGTGCATCGCATTCAAAGAATACCGTCGACTGAGAAAATGGGGAGAGTACACACCTCTACCGCTTCGGTGGCCATACTTCCAATTCGCAAAAAAACAAAAATAGAAATAAAACCGGCTGATTTGCAGATAGAATTTTCTCGTTCTGGAGGCGCCGGCGGACAGAATGTCAATAAAGTGGAAACGGCGGTAAGAATTGTCCATAAACCCACAGGTATTGAAGTGCGTTCCACTGCCGAGCGAAGTCAGCTTAAGAATCGCGAGAAGGCCATGAGTATTCTTTCCGCTAAACTTGAAGCCAAGAAAGACGAAGAGGAAGCGCTTAAACATTCTCTTAATAGAAAAACTCAGATTGGTACTGCCGACCGTTCGGAAAAAATTCGAACCTACAATATTCTTCAAGATCGGATAACCGACCACCGTATCAAAAAATCATGGCATAACGTTGAAAAAATTTTTAAAGGAGAAATTGACCCCATCTTAAATGCCACGAAAGAACATCTGTCTGCACAGACAGATAATAAGTCTGTTGTATAAAACTGGTCTTTCTGTTAAACTAAGGCGGCTGTGGAAAAAATAAATCATACCATAAAAAATACCAAAGACACCATGGTTGAGAACCTTTTTTCTGTCGGAGCTCACTTTGGCTTTATAAAATCCCGCAGGCATCCGTCGGTTAAGCCTTTCATTTTCGGTTCCAAAAATAATTTTGAGATTTTTGATTTAGAAAAGACTAAACAAACACTTGAAAGAGCGCTTAAATTTATAGAAGAGAAGGGCACGGAGGGGGCGATGGCCTTGTGGGTAGGCGGTAAAAGCGAGGCGAGAGATGCTGTTAAAAAAGCCGCTTCGGAACTTGAGATGCCCTATGTTACTGGCCGCTGGATTGGGGGCACACTCTCAAACTTCGCTGAAATTAAGAAACGCATTGCCCGACTGGAAGAACTCGTTGATCAAAGAGACAGGGGCGAGCTTGGTAAATACACCAAGAAAGAACACTTACTCTTCGATCGTAAAATTGAAAAACTTACCAATTATTTCGGCGGACTTTCTCAATTGAGGTCTCTGCCAAAATTTATCGTAATCGTTGATCCCAAAAAAGAATACACGGCAGTGGCTGAGGCGCGTAAAGTGCATATCCCCATTATCGCCCTAGCCGGTTCCGACAATAATCTCTATGAATTGGAGTATCCCATCCCCGGCAACGATTCCTCGAGACAAAGCATTGCTTTTATTCTTCGAGAATTAGTCGTTGCATATAAAAGAGGTCTTGTTGCGAAGAAAGAAGCGGCAGCAAAAGAATCGGTAAAAGCAAGTTAAAAAAACAAAGATGATTAGTACGGAAGAAATTAAAACTCTGCGCGAAGAGACCGGTCTCTCTATTATGGAATGCCGAAAGGCGCTTGAAGAAGCAGGGGGTGATAAGGACCAAGCCATAGCGTTACTTAAAAAAAGAGGAGCAGAAATTGCCCAAAAGAAAAGCGGTCGGAATCTTGGGGCGGGTGTAGTTATCGCTTATATTCACTCAGGTGAAACAGTCGGAGTAATGTTAGAATTATTGTGTGAGACAGACTTTGTGGCTAAAAATCCGGAATTTAAATCAGTGGCCAAAGATATTGCTATGCACATCGCAGCGATGAACCCGATAGATGTAACTCTTCTTTTGGAACAACCATTTATTAAAGATGCCGGACAAAAAATAGGCGATCTTATCAATAACGCCGTGCAAAAATTTGGAGAACGAACCGAGATCGGACGATTTGTTCGTTTCTCCATAAGTTAATATTAAGAAATTGTCGCATCATGACATCTATTGCTATTTTTGGTATTTCCGGCCTGGCAATCGTACTACTGCTCATCACCAAGAAACGGGAGGAGAAACAGAAAAAAGATTTTTTTATCTTAACTCTAATTTCAAAAGGAAATATCCATATTCGCAAAATTTATCACCGAGTGGTCCGCCTGTATTCCGAAGGCAAAGAACAAATTTCGTTTCTCATACATAAACAACTCCCTATATATTACAAAAAATCTCTTAACAGATCAGTAATTTTTCTAAAGAAAAAAAGAGAGCAATACGTCGTTAGTATGCGTGATTCAAGACTATTGAAAAAGCCGGATGGCATCTCGGAATTTTTCAAAAATATGTCCAATATCGAAAAGGGAAATGGGGAAATTCATGATGTTTATGAGGACAGTTCTCAAGACAACAAAAAAGGTGTAGATTAGTGTAATTGCCGAGGTAGCTTAGCGGTAAAGCAGCTGTTTTGTAAACAGCAGACCGGAGGTTCAAATCCTCTCCTCGGCTCCAGAATCCGAGTTTCAGACAAAACACCGACTTTTTGGTGGGACGCGCGAAGCGCGTTCCACTGATTTCCCCCCGCAGAATTCAGGATTTTTGGCGCGCTTGCGCGCACTAATTTGTTTTGGAGGAGGAGGTTCGAGCCAAAGATTTCTTTGGCAGCAACCTTTTTCTCAAAAAGGTTGCTATCCAATGCAATTTTTTCCATATTTCCTGCGTCCTTTATCCACTTTTCCATCGGTTCGAGCCAATGTTTCTGCTTTTGTTGATTACGAGATATTTCTTCCTCCAGCGACTTTTTCTCGGATAGCAATTTAGATTTTTCAGCACGATATACTTCCTTATCTATGTCTTGGTCTAAATAGCCGTCTAAAAGTCGCTGGAGCTTCGCTGTAATATCCGTAATCATTTTTTCATTCTTTTCAACAAAAGCAGAAACAGATTGGGCGGATTCCACTTTGTCTTTTTCAAGTCTCGTGTTCAAATAGTCCGCCCAATCTTGTGGTAAAGAAACTTTTTGAAGAAGTGATGAAATTTGCGTATCCAAAGATTCTTGGCGAATACAGGGTTCAGGACATTTTTGAGTTTTAGATTTCTTGGTGCAATGGTAGTAAGTATAGAAATGTTGCGTGCCGTTTAGTTGGGTCTTCACCCTGTATTCGCCAGTGATTTGCATACCGCATGACGCGCACGAAAGGAGTCCGCAATATGCCTGTGGTTCATTTTTCTGTTTGTGGCGCGGACGGCTTCTTCTTTTCATCACTTCTTGCACTTGGTCAAAAAGTTTCTTTGCCACTATTGGCTCGTACTTACCTTCGTAAATTTCGCTATTGTATCGAAAGTGTCCGTAGTAGAAAGGATTGGAGAGGATAAGAGTCGCGCGGGAAATGTG
>MHWZ01000011.1 GCA_001825475.1 Candidatus Zambryskibacteria bacterium RIFOXYD2_FULL_43_10
GTACTCCTCCGGAGTGCTCACCACCTTAACATCATAGTACCACCAAAGCTTGTCCGCCAGGAGAAGACTATGCGGATTACTCCACTCAGACCCTGCCTCCTCGTTGTGCACAGTAAGAAACAGCAGCCCCTTTCCACCATTCACACTTACCGTCTCGGTCATATCGCACCTCCTAAAAAATTTTTACTGTCCTTCCGCAGTCTAACTCTTACACTTTCAAAAAGTCAAGGGGTATAATCTATGACCCCAGAGACATCGGCCAAGGGATTGGAATGGTAAGAAGCATCAGGATAGCGCCGAGAATCGCTAAATTTTTCATAAACTGAACTCGTTCCATCATGCGCGCTTGCCCCTCTTCCCCGCCCGAATGACCATTCGGTCGGGCGGGTTTCCAGAAAGCATGTATGGTGAAAGTGACCGGGATAAAGAAAAGCACCAGAGCGGCAATGCCGGCTGTAACGCGTACTCCGGTGATAATGGTGTAACCACCGAAGAGAAGTAAAAGACCCGAGACGATATAACATTTAAAAAAACTTACCGTTTACACTTGTGTTTTATAAATACTTGTTGTATAATGAGAATAGACAGTTGGTTCATATTTTGGCCACAGGAAGAGGAGAACTACAATGACAATGGATATATGGTTAGTAATCAGTTTTCTTTCGGTGTGGATTATTCTGATAGGTTTCATTGGATTGACCCTTGTAAAAACAGGGTCAATCGCGGTGGTGTTCCGGTTCAAGAGATTCGTGCGAGTGATGCAACCCGGTCTCAACTTCAGAATACCTCTCATAGAGTTTGTCGAGCATTACTCGACCCAGACTCACCAGGAAGAACTCCCGGCGGAGGCCGACATGATCGATCGGGTCCATGACGTCGCAGAAGCAGGAAAGAAACTCCCCTTCCGCGTTCTCATGAAAGGAAAGGGGGAAGCCATCTTCTATATGAAGAAGACCGAAACAGAATGGAACCAGGTTCATTTCCAAGAACTCGATGAAGCTAAGAAAACGGCTTTGGAGGAGGATTCGCTTCATTCACCACTAACCGGAGAAATCGCAGTTGTCGTCGAGTGGTATCTGAAGGATGACGAGGAGAGGTCTATTAAAAATTTCATCCAGAACGTCATTCCAGAGAGTGAACGTAATCGAGAAGAGGAGGTCAGGAAACGTATCGAGGATATGGCGTCCAGAACACTGCAGGAACTCCTCGGACCCGTTACTCTCGGTCATGCCCAAGAAATAATGCCCTTCTTCAGCTTACTTATAAGGGAGAGGATAGAGATTCTGGTCGGGGAAAAAGGTGAAATTGATAGACCCTGGGGTATCCATATTCGGGATGCTTACATCAAAAGTATCCACCCTGGTCGGAGAGTGAATGAGGCCAGAGCAGACGCCGCTGCCTCGGTAAGTAAGAAGCAAGAAGCGATCCGAGTGGCAGAGGGTATGGCAACAGCGACTCGACTACAAGCTGACGCTGATGCCTTTTCTGAACAAAGAAAAGGCGAGGGTGAAGCCGCTCGAATTGGCGCAATGGCAGCGGTGATGACTGACGACAACGCCCGCTTCATCGCCACTCTCGATGTGGCCGAACAGGTCCTACCGAAAGCCAACTTGGTTATCATGCCAAGTGACCTTGGCGCCATTGGAGGCATCATCCGACTTGGCCAAGAGATCAAGAAGTAAGAAAGAAGTGTGAAATGACAAAGTTTAGTGTGCCACCGTCTATGAGGCCGACGGTGGCACTTTTTATTTGACAGGTATGACTTAACCGTGATATAATATAAGTAGACAGAACAAAATATCTCAAAATAGAAAGGATCAACTCATGACTACAATGATAATCGTAGTTGGCATCTTGGGTACAGTGTTTTTAAGCTTCGCGGCTTATAAACATTGGTCTGACGTGGCACCTACTCCACGACTAAAGCCTATTGGAATAGTCGGAAATCGTAAATTCAGAATTAAATGGAGATGGTCATGGTTCTGGTGGGCAATCGGCATTGGGTATGTAGTGATTGCCTATCACTATTACCCATGGGAGCAATCAGACTTGGAGAGTGAATTTAGAAAAAGTGACTGCTTTCAAGAAGTACCGGATGACACCCCTGATGTCTTTATGACAATCGTCCACTTAGGATGTCCAGCCAAGGTGAAGATGAAGCCGAAGCAGATGATTGTCTGGTGGGGAGATAAGAGCAAATTCACGAGCTACGCCGTATGGCAAAAATCAGACAAGTTCAGAGTTTTTGAGGCTCGAGGGGTGAATAATGTGACAATCAAGATCCACAGGTACCACGACCCCGATCCGCTGTGGTACACGCGCCAATAAAAGGCGCGTGTACCACAAGGGCGCCCACGACCAAATGGTCGGGGGCGCCCCCGCCCGAACGACTGAAGTCATTCAGTCGGGCGGGCTTTTTTAGTTTTAGTAGGCCGGATAATTGAACGGATAACTGGGAGTGGGAATACCGAAAGTGCCAAGAATCAGACGTATCAGGCCATAAGCGGAAATCATGATGAACATACCGAAAATACCCCAGAAGATTTTTCTTTTACCCTCTTCGCGACCAGCATCAACAGTTTCCGAGGAAATAAACTGAAAGATACCCCAAAAGAACACCAGAAACGCAATGGCAAAGACAAGAAGAATCAGAGGATTCAGTATGAACTGGTTGATTTTGTTTAGTAAACTAGAGATGCTCATCTCCCCCTAAACCTTAAAGACCCGGAACCCTTGGAACCACAATGGTATCACCTTGATTGACACCAAGAGCAGTGCCTATGAATCGAACGAGTCCCCAAACAGAAATCATTACAAAGAGAGCGATTAAACCCCAGAGCATGATTTTCTTGGCATCCGCTTTAGCGGTTTCGTCGCCTTGGGCAAAAATAAACTTAACCAATCCCCAGAAAAATGCCAGAAGCGCGATACCAACAACAATGGGAAGAGCCAGATCTACCAGTCGTCCTATAGACCGTACGAATGTTTCTACGTTGCCGAGTGTCTGGGCGAAAGCAAATGCCGGAGCAAGCGCCAAAGTGGCGAGGATAACTTTTTTCATTTATTTAACTGTCTAATATTACTTTTAATATACCTACACGGTATGCCTACATGATACACCAAAGAAGATGGGAAACAACACAGTTATCCCCTTATTATTTTGGTCTATATGATACTTAGACTGGGGTTAAAATTGGAGAACCACCGCTACCGGGAAGAGGAAGAAGAAGGGCATTTTGCATAAAGCGGATTATTCCCCAAACTGAGATCATCACAAATAAGGCAAGGAGTCCCCAGATCATGAGTCTTTTACCTCCTTCCACCGCCTTCTCGTCTCCACCGACACGAAAAATGAATTTAGCCAGACCCCAGAAGAATACCAGAAGAGCGACGCCGACTAAGATAACGATAAGCGGATTAATAAGACCACCGACGGCCGTAATAAGATCTTTAATTCCAGTCATTTTGAATTATTTGTTAATTATATGGGTAAAAGCGGCGGGCCAAACGGTCGGCCAAAACCGAAATCCCGATATAAGAAAGCGAGAATTCCCATAAATGATAACAGGATAAAAAGCGCGATAAGTCCCCAGAGCATGAGTTTTTTACCTTCTTCCACCGCCTTCTCATCCCCACCAAGACGGAAAATAAATTTAGCCAGACCCCAGAAGAATACCATCAAGGCCAAACCTGTGATCACAGGCAGGGCCGTTCGTATCAAATCAATCAAGATGTCCGCCAGTTCTTTGAAATTGCTCGGAGTAGTCATAAACTATCTTAGTTGATTAATAGTAGTTTCAATCACTTGCGCAATCACCCACGAACCGAGAAGCACGGCCGTACCCACAGATGTATAAAGAAGCGCCTTGTGGGCAGTGGCGAGTTTCGCTTCATTACCCTGCGCCGTAACATAAAGAAAACCGGAGTAAATAAAGGCAAGCACCGCAAGTACTCCGCCGATAGGAAGAAGGATGTCATTTATAACTTTGCGTAGAAGAGTGAAGAGCGTGCAATCCGCCGCGCCACAGTTGAAGGGGTTTGGGAGATTTATCACTTGCGCATAAACAGAAACCGCGCCAACAACAAAGAAGATGGAAAAGGAGGCGAGAACAGTGGATAATTTTTTCATATGGTTGAAGTATTACGGCGCGCCTAAGATAGAAAATCCGGGATTAAGCAGGGCGCTTGTTATAGTGTAAACTAAAAGCCACGCCCCGAGTATCCACAGATAGCCGAAGAGTACTTTCCTAAAAATCTCTTTGGCTTTATTTTTAGCGCTTTCATTGCCGCCTGATGTTAGAAGAATAAAACCAGCGTAAGCAAAAGCGGCCGTGGCTAGGAAAGTGGAGATCACTATCAGATCATTTATGAGATTTTGAGCAAGTAATATGAGATGAGAAAAGCCACATGGTTCTGGAAAATCTGGAGGACTATTACAGACAATTAAAGTTCTCCACATAATTGTTATTTTATGAGCGACTCCATTTCTTGATTCGCCTTGTTTATCGCTTCCACCGTGCGAGCCCGACCGCTAGTTACGGACTCAATCGCCTCGCGGAAGATTGTATCAGTAGCAATTATATCCGGATCAAGCCACCCCTTAGATTGCAAAGCCGCGTCATAAAAGACTGGGAAAATCGCGTCGGTTGGCCTAACAGAGAGGAGGTCGCGTCGCGCCGGCGGCAGAGCAAGAATCTTGGAGAGCGCGAGAGCGGTCTCTTTTGAGATTAATTTGGTGGCGAGCGTGAATGCTTTATCGGGGTTTGGAGAACCGCGAGGTATAGCCACCGCTCGCAGGCGCCCGAAGGTAATAGTTTTGCCGGAGACCCTAGATTGAGGTACGGTGGAAACACCGAAATTGAGGATGGGATTTTTATTCTTTAGCACCCGAAGCTCCGAAGCAAAACCCAAATAATAAGCGGAATCACCGCTCGTAAAATGCGTTTGGGCGTCAATCAGTGAGCGATTCCAACTGTAGTAAACCTTCGCCGGATTTGAGAATTGAGTATAAAAATCAAGAGCCGTTTCGCCTGGCGAAATCAGAAGATTAAAATTGTCGGACATTCGTGAACGTAATTCTTTATTAATAAAACCCGTAATGGGCGTACCCGCCTGGAGCAAGAGTAAAGAGAGAATATCTTTGGCATGAGGAATATTTCTGGCTTCTCCCAAAGCCATGACTGACGAGACTAGATTACCGGCCGCGTCCCTCTTAGAAAGATTGGTCGCGGCGGCGTAAATCTCGTCCCAATATCGCATCTGTTGCGCTTGTCCCGTGGCTGAAAGTAAATCCCTGTTGTAGTACAGCACCAAAGGGTCAAGGGAGAGTGGCAGGGCGGATATTCCCGTTTCACCTAGAAAAAGTTCTCCCTCTTCAATAAACGTTGCCCTAAAATCTCTTTCACTGATCTTTGAATAAGAAATGGGTAAAAGTTTGGCCTTATTTTTCCAAAGTTTGTCTTGAGTAAGGATGATAAGATCCGGGCTCACTCCTTGCGCGAGCGCTTCGGTGAACTCTGCGTCAATTGTTTCAGATGATTTTTCCACATAACTCACGTTAAACATCCTATCCTGATTGATCGCCGCGGTGTTTAGCAAAAGATTAAAATCTTGGGAAGAAATATCGCCCCAGACGGTCATGGCGATATTTTCGTTACTGGAACCGCGGTAGAGGGAGAAGGCCATCACCCCGAGAACAATAAAAACCGCAAAAAACGCGATGAGAACAATTTGAAACTTAGACATGTATCAATAATAGCACAATTTAAAATTTGCAATTTCCAAACATACACATCAAATCCGAATCTATTTGTGCAAAGTCGAGCTTTGCACAGTTTGTTGAATTAAGAACCTTGCCACTCAAAACTATTCTTCATATACAAAGAAGTCCCGCGTAGAGAGCTTGTACATTTCTGTAATGATCATCACAGATGTGAACCACTTTATGCTTCGACTTCAGTTTTTTCCTTATTTTTTTCTTTTTATTCGCCACGGTCGTTCTCCTCCATTTCTTTCGTAATTTTCCAGACACGCCATTGCCGATACTCGTGCATAAAATATCCAGCCACACAATGCACGAGCTGGATAATCGTAAGAAGGACCACGGCACCCAACGCTATTTGCTGATCCATAACCGTTCTCCTTTCGTTTACCACTTACCGCCCCGTTCCTCGATTCTCGCTAAGAATCCGGGACCACGGTCTGGCTGTTCTTCCATCTTTTTATCCGGCTCGCCCAATAATCCCATCAAATCAACTTCTAATCTGCTCGCTGCATTGTTGAACCTTAATTTCCGGACGGGATCCATCTTCTCCCAGTCTTCCCCGTTTCCCTCGGCCAATAATTTGAAGAAATCGTGTACGGTAACGACAATCGCACTATTTTTCATGGAACCTCCAAGAACTAATTTTTACTTTCTGTATGTGATTATATATTAAATAAAAAATATGTCAAATATTACGAAAAGGAAATTTATTGAAAATTGAAAATTTTCCTAATTTATCTATAGACAAATTAGGGATGCTATTGAATCCTCTTCGCGAAGTTTCATTATTCTTACCCCTTGAGTCTGACGACCCAACAGAGGAATTTCTTTAAGCCCTACCCTGACCACCTGGCTCTTTTTAGAAATGGCGATTACCTCATTTTCTTGGTCAGTAACCACCTGTGAAGCAATCACTTGGCCAGTTTTCGGCGTTACCTTGGAAGTCAGAACTCCCGAGCCGCCCCTGCCCTGTACTTTATATTCGGAAAGATTTGTGCGCTTGCCGTAACCATTGGCAGAGATAACCAACAAATGACCGGATTTCCAATCCGGTTTAATGCAGTGGGCGCCGACTACGATATCTCCCTTATTCATTTTAATCCCTCTGACTCCTCCGGCGCTACGGCCCATTTCGCGAATCGCCGATTCTTTGAATCGTATAGATTGGCCCTTTTTCGTTACGATTGAAATATCATCTCCCTTCTCAACAAGTTCGGCCGAGACAAGTTTATTTCCAGCCGCCAGTTTTATGGCGATAATACCGGAAGAGCGCACATCGTGGAAACTTTTGGCGGAGACTTTCTTGGCAGTGCCTTTTTCAGTCACCATAAACAACGAGCCCTCACGCGCCGAAGAGAGTTTGGGTATTTCTAATATGGAAGTTACCTTTTCGTCATCGGAAAGCGCGATGAAATTCATGACAGACTTGCCGCGAGTGGCCCGTTTGCCTTCAGGGATATCGTACATCTTAATCTGATAAACCTTGCCCTTGTCGGTAAAGAAAAGCAGATCGGCATGCGTGCTTGCGGTCAGAAAATTGGTGACAAAATCTTCTTCTTTGGTATCAAGATCCACCACCCCGACACCGCCGCGCTTCTGTCGCCTATATTCGTCCGGATTAGTGCGCTTGATATATCCGCCTGACGTAAGAATCAGGGTGTTCTCCTCCTCTACCACAAGATCCTCAATAGAGAGAACCTTGACCCCCCCTTTAATTACTTTGGTACGACGCTCATCACCATATTTATGCTTGATATCTTCAAGTTCAGTCTTAACTACCTTCAAAATTTTAGCGGGCGAGGCAAGCAATTCTTTCATTTCTTTGATAAAGACTTGCACTTCCTTAAGTTCATCCTCAACTTTCTTGCGCTCAAGCCCCGCAAGTTTTTGAAGCCTCATTTCCAAAATAGCATTGGCTTGCAATTCGGAAAGTTTAAATTCACTTCTTAAGCCGGCGCGGGCTTCATCAATAGTTTTCGACGCGCGGATAAGTTTGATGACTCTGTCTATATTGTCGAGCGCGATGGTTAAACCGAGAAGAATATGTTCGCGTTCTTGCGCTCGAGTTAAGTCATATGCCGTACGGCGCTTAACCACAACCTCTCGATGTTTGAGAAATTCAATAAGCATGCTTTTAAGAGAGAGGGTTTGCGGCACGCCGTCCACAAGCGCCACCAGATTAAAGTGGAAAGTGTCCTCAAGTTGGGTATGTTTATAGAGGGTATTCAAAACTTTCTGCGGCTGACTTCCGTTCTTAAGATCAATAACAATACGAATGTCCTTGGTGGATTCGTCACGTAATCCTTTTATACCTTCAATCTTTTTTTCCCTCACAAAATCGGCAATCTTGGTAATTAAATCAGATTTATTTACCCGATAAGGAATGGCCGTAATGATAATCTGAAACTGCCC
>MHWZ01000012.1:0-2070 GCA_001825475.1 Candidatus Zambryskibacteria bacterium RIFOXYD2_FULL_43_10
AATCAAAACACATCCTCATATGAAATACGCTATGGCAATACTCCGATTACCTCGCAAAACTTTGCCTCCCAAACCCTTCTTCAAAACCCTCCTTTGCCTAAAGCGCCCAGTCTTTCTGAATCAATAACCATTGGCTCACTTCTTCCTTCATCCACCTACCATTTCGCGATCAGGTCAAAAGACAATGCCGGAAACGCATCGGTATTATCAAACATTGTTTCCGTTACCACTCCTTCTGCTCCCGTAATCCGTGACATTCTCCCGCCTTCGCTTTCAAGTATCGCCCATTCCTCAATTGCCACCTCTTCAGCCCACATTACTTGGCAGACAGACGAAACCGCTGATTCAAAAGTGATTCTGGGTAAATCCGCAACCCTGCTTAATATGCAAACGCTCTCCTCGCTTTTTGGTCAAAGCCACGATCTTCTCTTTCCCGGCCTCAAGAGAAAAACCACTTATTTCTATCGGGTCGTGTCCAAAGATTTGGAAGGAAACAGCGCCACCTCTTCAGTCTTCTCCTTCAAAACGGCCACTGGCACTCCGCCTAAGATTTTGGCGGTATTGGCGCGACAAGGTTCAGTAATTCTTTCCTGGCAAGTTCCGGACGATCTCTTCATACGGCAAGTGCGTATATATAGAAGAACGGACCGATATCCGGTTGCTAGCGATGATGCGAGTCTCCTTGCTACGATTATTGATCTTACCCAGACCCAATACACCGATGTTTCCGCAGTTGATGGCACAACCTACTTTTATTCCATTTTTGCGATAGACGACGAAAATATCTTTTCTGAACCCGCCGAGATTTCTTTCACTCCTCAAGCTCCCCAAGCTCCACAGACTTCTCAGTCTTCTCAAAGTTCGAGAAGTTCCGGTGGTGGCGCCAGCCGTAGCTCCGCCTCTCCTTCAACAGTCTTAATCCGAACACCTGCAGTCCAGACTATTACCAATGTCACTCTAACGGGTCCCTTTGGTCCAGGTGTTTCTGGCGCCCAAGTTACTCTCCTGCAACAAACTCTTGTCCGAGATGGTGTCTACCCTGAAGCCACTGTCACCGGCTACTATGGTTCTGCTACCCAATCAGCCGTCCGACGTTTCCAACAGAAGTATGGTATTGAAGCAACCGGTATTGCCGGGCCCCTTACCCGCGCCAAGTTGAATGAACTCTACAGTGAAGTCCCCACACTCACCCCAGTAGCTGAAGCACAGAGGCAAGAACGAATCCGCCAGATTAAGACTCTACTTGCTCAACTTATAGAACAACTTATCGTCTTACTACAAGCACAACTGCCTCGGAATTAGATTAAGTATAGTAAGATAGAAGAGATAATATGGAGTGGAAATTTGACAGCACGGGATTTAAATTTGTCGTAAAATTTATTGGGCAATTGGTTCTACTTTATTTTCTGACCTCATTTTTGTCTAATTTTGTTTTTTCTAATATTTATGAAAATAGAGAATATGTTTCAGAAAATAGGCGTGAGAATCTGGCGGCAGTCATAAGTCAAGAAATTCTGCCGGATAAAAAACAACAAACTGTTGTTTTAGGATTTGTGGGCGATATCATGCTCGACAGGGGAGTTGAGGATGTGGTTTTGTCAAATGGCGGTGGTGATTTTAAATTTGTCTTTAATCGTGCTGAAGAAGAATTAAACAGCATCGATCTTTTAATTGGAAATCTGGAGGGTCCGATTTCTTCGAGAGGAAAAAATGTCGGGTCCGCATATTCTTTTAGAATGGACACAAGAGTTGTTGGGGGCCTGAAATTCGCCGGATTTGACGCCATGTCCGTTGCAAATAATCATAGCGGGGACTGGGGGAAGGAAGCTTTTTCTGACACGCTTTCGATTTTGAGAGAAGCGAATATAATTCCAGTCGGCGCGACAACGAGTCCCGAGATTTTTGAAGTAAAAGGATTGAAATTAGGATTACTCGCATTTAGTGATTTTCCCGGACTTGGCATTCGTGCCGATGATGAAGTTGTGGAAAAGAGCGTTTCAGAAGCAAGGGGCGCGGCCGACTTTGTTGTTGCGTACTTCCATTTTGGAGATGAATACCAAAAAGAACCTT
>MHWZ01000012.1:2156-7815 GCA_001825475.1 Candidatus Zambryskibacteria bacterium RIFOXYD2_FULL_43_10
ATGGAAAAATACAAAGAAGGTTATATTTTCTATAGTCTGGGCAATTTCGTTTTTGACCAATATTTTTCAGATGAAACCATGCGCGGATGGTTATTGAAAGTCTCGGTTGAAAGTAATGGTGAAGTCTCCGACCTTGAACTTTGCGATGTATTTATAAATTCCCTTTTCCAACCGGTGATTCTTCCTTGTCAATCTGTATTGAATTTTTGAAACTGCAAGGCCTTGCCTTGTAGAGCTACTCTCGTAGCTTAGTTTCGTTGTTGTAATTGATCCAATCCAATATTTCATTCTCAAAATGCCTTTTGGAGGGGAAGTAGTTGGGAAATTCCCTGCGGTTCAAAATTGCCTTTTCCGGACGATTTTCCCCCAGATAGTCAAGAAAGCTTGAATAAGCGTATTTGTTTAAGAAATTAAGAACACGCTTTTTATCACCAAGTCCGTCTTCTTTCCAGTCTGGATAGATCAGCTTCACAGGATTTAGATGAATATATGAGAAGACATACTTAAGATACCTGTCGTTCCCAAGATGTTCAGCTTTGAACTTTCCTTCAAAGAGGCTTCCTGTACGCTCATATCTGATGTTGTAGTACATCGTATATGCCGTCAGGAGTTTCTGCATAAACTTGCTTGCGCCGCTTTCACCGTTCTGTTTGATAATGATATGGAAATGGTTGGGCATCTGGCAATATGCTCCTATGGATACCAATCTGTTTCCGCGCTCCACCTCATAAACATTTTTTATTGTCTCAAGACGAAAGTTTTTATCGGAGTTTGCAAGGTATAGTAGCTTTTTAAAACGCTCATAATCATTACGGTCATGAAAGATCTCACGCTTACTATTTCCGCGACTATAGATGTGATAGTACTCGTCTTGGACGAGAGGAACTTTTCTAATACTCATTTTTAAATTATACTACAAAAATCTACTCAGCAAGGCCTTGCCTTGCAGGAGAACTTGATTTTGCCTTGTCATTCTGTATTTAATTTTTAAACAGCCCCGTCCCGCGTAAGCGGGACGGGGCTGGGTGTCTATAAGCCGAATTCTGTTATCGATAGTTATTTATCTGTGATTCTAATCACTTAGAACCTATAGCGGCACTCCCCTCCCCAGTTTGAAAAAATTGGGGAGGGGCACGGCCTTGCATTCGGGTAAGAATTTTGCCGTTTCAGCCGGACTTAACCGGATCGTTTCTGTTCGCATCTCTAGGATTGCTCCCGACAGGCATTACCTGCTACTCTTTTGTGAAATTGCACATGTGCGATATCTCACAATGAATGTTCGGACTTTCCTCTCCGACGTTACGTCGGAGCAACTACCCGACACCTTCCTCATTATATGCTAGAATACAAACATTAACAAGTTTCCAATTTAAAAGTTTTTATTATGTCACAAACTCACAAAGTTAGTTTTCTTGTCGTTCTTGCTCTTCTATTTCTGTTACCGATATTCTTTATCCCCGGAGGAGCGCTTAATTTGGAGGTTGCCAAGTCGGCTCTCTTTTCCTTCGGTATTATTGTCGCGGTTCTAGTTCTTCTCTTTGAAATCTGGCAAGAAGGAAAGTTGGATATCCCGTGGCATCCGTTTATTTTTACGGTTGCTCTTTTGCCTTTAATTTATGTTCTCTCCGCTCTATTGAGTACTCCCTCATCGCTTTCATTGTTAGGTTACAATTTTGAAGCTGGCACTTTCGGCTTCATGCTTCTCGGTTCCGTTGTCTTGATACTTGCGTCAATAATCTTTTCAGATACCTTGCGTGTTCTACAGGCCTTGGGAGTTTTCTTTATTTCAATTTTGATTATAACCCTCTTTGTCATCATCAAAATATTTTTTGGCGGCGATGTAATGGTTTGGGGTAATTTCCTCACTAAAACAAGCAATCCCATCGGTAATTGGACCGATTTGGCGGTTTCTTTCGGCCTTCTGTCCACTATCACGACTTTGGCGATCGGTATGATTCCGATGAAGTTCTCCTTCAGAGTTCTAGCTTATGTCGCTTTTGTGCTCGGAGTAGTTATGCTTGTCATCATTAATTTTTTCACCGCGTTTGTTTTGACTTTCATTGTTTCCGTTTTTCTTTTTATTTATTTTTCCAGAGTAGAAAAAGATTTCTTCAACACCGCCACCCCGACATATTCTGCGTTGACAAATTTTATGTTAAGACCGACTTTCCTACCGGCCGTGCTCGGTCTTATTTCCCTGATATTTCTTATCAATCCGACCATCTCCGCGACTCAAGGCACGTTAGGTGATGTAATATCGAAGGCCGTCAAAATTCAAAATATTGATGTGCGACCCTCACTGTCGGCCACCTTAAATATTTCCAAAGCGGTGCTTTCTCAAGACGGGCTTCTTGGTTCCGGTCCCAACACTTTTGATCGAGATTGGCTTATTTATAAGTCGGTTGATGTAAACACTACACCTTTTTGGGCCGTTGCCTTTCCTTTTGGTATTGGATTTATACCAACGCAGATAGCCACCACTGGTCTCGTTGGTTCTGCTTTGTGGATAGCCTTTTTTGTGCTTTTTACTCTTGTGATATTTAGGGTCTTAAACCATTTACCAGAATCCCGAGATGAACGTTTTGCGCTAATTTCCACTCTTCTGTTGGCTATTTTACTGTGGCTTTCGAGTTTTCTTTATACTCCTTCAGGGACAATGTTAATGCTTGCTTTTATTTTTTCCGGAATTTTTATGGCCGTTGTCAGACAGAATAGGGCAGTTTCTTCTCGCGGTCTTAATCTTAATCAAAATACACAGGTTCGCCTTATTTCAACTGCGCTTATGGCGGTGATCGCGCTTGGCGCTCTTGGATTGGGTTGGGTGGGCTTCAATAGAACGGCCTCAGTTTTATATTTCCAGAAAGCTGTTGATCTTTCCAATGTCGCAGGGACCTCTCTCGTGGAAATAGAAAGGCAACTTGAGAAGGCAATAAAATTTTCTGCCACAGATAAATATTATATTGCGCTTTCGCGTATCAACTTTGCCAAGGCTCAAGTGGCCGCATCTGCTATCACAGGTACTCCAGAAGAGAATAAGACTAACTTCGAAGACGCTTTAAGAAAAAGTATTGGCGCAGCCCGATCTGCTGTTAATATAAATCCAGCTGGTTATGATAACTGGGTCGCTCTCGGCATGATTTATGGCGCGCTGATATCCCCGCCGCTCTCGGTTGAGGGGGCCTACGAAAATGCTCAATTTGCTTACTCCGAGGCGCGCTTAAGAAATCCCGCTAATCCCGCATTGTTACTGTTACTCGCGAGACTTGAACTTAGCCGCGACGACAAAGAAACCGCCCGTTCGTTTATCAGGAGATCCCTAGCTCTTAAGGAGGACTATGCCGATGCTTATGTTTTTCTTGCTCAGTTGGAAATTCAAGATGGAAATACGACTGGCGCCATTGCTTCTGCCGAAAAATTAGCTGTCTTGATGCCCGACAACCCCGGTATCTATTTTGAATTGGGTTTGTTGAAATATTCCAATAAAGATTACAATGGCGCTCTGGAGGCCTTTAAATTGGCATTGGTGTCAGCGCCCAATTATGCCAATGCCAAATATTATCTCGGTTTGGCTCTGATTCAGCTTGGACGATGGGATGAAGCCCAAGCGGAGTTTGAAGCTCTCTTAATTACTAATCCGGACAGTGAAGAAGTTCGCGCCGTGCTCGAGTCCTTACGTCAAAAATCAAGTTCGCTTTAGTCACCAATGGTTCGGAAGATTCTCGGATTTCTTTATAGAGAAACAAACACGATTAATCAGGCGGCTCTCTTATTGGGTCTATTTGCTTTTTTGTCTCAAGTTCTCGCCTTTTTGCGAGACAGACTCTTGGCACATATCTTCGGTGCGGGATCGGAACTTGATATTTATTATGCCGCCTTTCGAATCCCGGATCTGATCTTTGTGGCGGTGGCTTCGGTCGTTTCGCTCTCGGTTCTCATCCCTTTCATCATTGAGGAAGAGAGTCGCGGGCCGGAGGCGTTGCGGAGTTTTATTAACGACATTTTCTCTTTCTTCTCGGTCCTTATTATCATCATCTCGGGTCTGGCTTTTTTTCTCATGCCCGTTGTCTCGAAAATATTATTTAAGGGTTTTTCTGACGCGACTCTTACTGAAGTCATCTTTATCTCTCGCATTTTGCTTCTTTCGCCGATCCTCCTAGGTTTTTCAAATTTGCTTGGTTCTTTAGTGCAGGCCTATAATCGGTTTACCATCTATGCTCTCGCTCCGCTTTTCTATAATGCCGGTATTATTATCGGCATTATATTTATTGCCACTCGTTTGGGGATTGTGGGTGTTGCCGTCGGAGTTATCATGGGTGCGGGCTTACACGCCTTAGTACAAGTGCCGTTTATAGTTAGGCAAGGTCTTTTACCTAGGTTTTCTTTCAAATTTAATCCCGCCCTTATTGCTCGGGTGGTGAAAATTTCTCTGCCTCGCACCTTTACTCTTTCAATGAGCGCCATCTCCATGATTTTTTTAGTTTCTCTGGCCTCTCTAATGTCTGCGGGTTCAATTTCCGTTCTCTCGCTTTCTTTCAATCTTCAGTCTGTGCCGCTTTCCATCATCGGCGTCTCATATTCTCTGGCGGTGTTTCCGACTCTCTCCAGACGTTTCAGGGAAAATAATTTCAATGCTTTCAAAGAGCAGATGATGGTGACTGCCCGTTTTATCATCTTTTGGTCCTTGCCTCTTTCAGCGCTTTTTATTGTTTTGCGCGCGCAAATCGTGAGAGTTGTTCTTGGTTCGGGTCTTTTTAGTTGGGATGACACTCGCTTAACTGCAGCTAGTCTGGCTCTCTTTGCTCTCTCATCAATATTCCAATCCCTTCTGCTCTTGTTTATAAGAGGCTTTTATTCAGCCGGTTTTACTAAGACACCGTTCTTTATCAATCTTATTTCGACGCTTATTTTGCTCTCAGGCGCCTGGGGTCTGGTCCAAATATTCTATCTGTCAGAAGACTTTCGCTATTTTATCAGCGCGCTTCTGAAGGTGGAGGATCTGCCGGATACCGCTGTTTTAATGTTGCCGTTGGGTTTCTCAATCGCCGTAATCATTAATGGTTGTATCCACTGGTTGGCGTTTGAGAGATTATTCAACGGCTTCTCACGCGGGATTGTTCAGACTGTCTTCGAATGCTTGTGGGCATCCGTTGTTGTCGGCGCGGTTGCTTACGTCGGACTCAATATCTTCGCAATCTTTATCAACACAACCTCTCTTCTCGGTATTTTTTTGCAAGGTTTTCTATCGGGTTTCGTGGCTATTGGCGCGGGTATTGTAATTCTTTTTATTTTGAAAAGCAAGGAACTCTTTGAGATTTGGAATGTGGTTCATGGTAAATTCTGGAAAACAAAAGTAATTGCCGCCGATCCTGAAATCGTGTAAGGTTGTTCTTATAATTAATATGGACAACATTAGGAATTTCTCAATTATTGCTCATATTAATCATGGCAAGTCCACTTTAGCGGATCGGATGCTTGAATTGACCGGTACGATAGAAAAGCGAGAGATGCGCGAACAGGTGCTTGATTCTATGGAGCTGGAACGTGAGCGTGGTATTACCATAAAAATGCAACCCGTTCGCATGATGTATAAGGAATACATTCTCAACCTGATTGATACTCCGGGGCACATAGATTTCTCGTACGAGGTTTCGAGAGCTCT
>MHWZ01000013.1:0-5200 GCA_001825475.1 Candidatus Zambryskibacteria bacterium RIFOXYD2_FULL_43_10
CAGACCATAAGGGCTTTTCAAAAAGTCCCCGACATCCTGGGTGACGGTAGCAACACCGAGGAAATATTTCCTCCCGCGCTTGACCATACTCATAAGAAACGATGCCGTGTCTTCCGACTTCATCATCCACCATGCCTCATCGATTACCAAGAGACGCTTCTTCAAATCTTTTCTGATAACATTCCAGATGTAGTGAGTAACGATATACATGGCTATGGGCTTAAGCTCATCCTCCATATCTCGTAGTGAAAAGACCGCGAATTTTTTATTAATATCTACATTGCTCGGCCGGTTAATAAATCCAGACCACGTCCCTTTAGTGTATTTGGAGAAGCGTTGAGCGAGTGATTCTCCTCCCTCCATGCCGACAAGCACCATTTCAAAATCAGACATGAGCGGAGGTTCGATGGTTCGGAAGTCTGATTCCGCCGTAATATCTTTCAGGGCGTAAGTTTCGGTAATGGCCCGGTCAACGATAGCATCTTCTTCGGCGGTGAGGCCGCCCATCATCAGGCGAAACAGACCAACCAAATTGATGATGTTTGAACGAAGCACATTAGCGGCGCTTTCGTCAGGTCCGGGCACCGGCAAATCAAACGGGTTGATGTGGTGCTCGGAGTTAAGAGAAATTTTGAAATATCTCCCGCCGGTCGCTTCCGCCATGTATTCGTACTCTCGTTCCGGGTCTATCACTATCACCTCCGTATCAAACATCAGAGTGCGAAAAATTTCGAGTTTGGTGGCGTAGGATTTGCCGCCGCCCGATTGACCAAACACGATTGAGTTGTAATTTTCAAGCGAGAAACGGTCGAAGAGCACCAGGGACGAATTATGCCTATTAACGCCGTAGAGAATACCTTTGTCAGATGTTAGGTCAAAAGAAGTAAAGGGGAAAAGTGAAGAGAGCGGTGAGGAATTGAGTTTCGAGTGTACTTCAAGAAGGTCATTGCCCAGAGGCAGGGTGCTTTTATACCCCTGCTCTTGTTGGAAGAGCGCCGGCTTGACGTAGATTAGCTTGGCCTCAAGAATTGATTTGATTTCCGATTCCATTTTATCAAGTTCAGAATCGTTGTCGCCGTAGATGGTGATATAGAGGCCAACATCGAAGAGCCTTTCCTGTGCTTGTTGAAGTTGGTCGCGCAGATTTTCAAGGTCTTGGTAGGCAACGTCAAGCTTCGGGTCGCGCACCAACCCTTTTTCTTCTCGGCTGTGAATTTGCGATTGAACTTCGGCCACTTTTCTCTGAAATTGCCGTAAGACCCTTGAGGTTTCAATTGGATGAACGAAGATGGAGACATCGAAAACTCTATCCATATTGATAATGGGACTGAACCAACCTTCGGAAAGGAAACGCGGATATGAAATTACAAAGAAACTTCGCAGAATTTTTTCGCCCAAACTGATCCCCCTCGGTGTAATTTTCAGAGCGGACGGTGCAATGATGTCTTTAAGTTCAAGCACGCCCGCTTCAAAGATTTCTTTGGGCAAAATTGAACTTATGTCCTGCTTGGCCTCTTTATTTTTACCGAATAATTTGCTGAAAATACTCATGTTTAGTCAATTTTTATGGGTTTCTCGGCCTCTCCCGGATTAAATGCTTTGTAGAAAAGCTCAATAACTTCTTCAGTGCCGAGGCGAACCACGCGAATGCCGGTTCGGATGAGCCCCTGCTCAACCACCGACAGGCGCTCTTCCAGCTGGCTGCGGTTCTCGTCAAAACTTGTTTCTGTCGCGCCTGCCTGTTCTTGTTTTGCGCCTAATCCCAAACGTGAAGCAATACCCGATTGATTAACTGTCAAAATAGCGGGACTGTATGTTACCACGATAAAAAAATTTTTAGTCATGATGTTCGTGTTTTCGGTAAAGCTTTTGATAAATTCAATGTATTCACGGACCTGTATTTTCATTAAATTATTCGTCTGCGCCCTGCCCCTCTCTTCCAGAAGGGCTATATAAGGTCGAATATCAAGTTTGCGCGATTGTACGACGATTTCGATTGAAAAATCGAGAGAATTAAGAAAATCTTGAAATTGGAAAAGAATTGCGCGCCTCTCATCTTCCGACTTAAGAGCGAAATTAAGAGATGAACACAGAAGGATTGAGCGCATGCCGCCATCTTTCAGGATGACGATACCATCACGCACTTCTTTGATGGGAATAAATTCTTGAGTGGCGTTTGTACTGGGGGACATATGTTTATTATAACCTAATTGGTATCATCTTCGGTTACGGGATTTTGATTTTCTTTAATATCTAAACTCCACGTCAATTCTTTCAGTTTTGATTCGGAAAGTTTGGGAACATACACTTGCCTCGGCGCGCCGGAGCCTTGCGCGGAGGCGGCCTTCCCGACTGGTTCCTTGGGCTCTTTTTTCCAAATATAAAGTTTGTTAGTAAGCGAATATTTGATAAAAGCTTCCACGGCATTTACAAACGGCTTGCCATTAATTTTATAAAAGGCCAACGCCACGGAGAAAAGCACAATTGGCAAGGAAGTGATAATTGCCAGGAATCTGGGGAGGAAGAGAAAAAGAATAACAGCAAGACCTACTCCGCCGGTGACATAGACGAATTGTTTGAAAGTTAGGGGGCCGAAAATTTTGTCCTCTACTTCAATAAATTGCGGAACTTGGAAACGCATAATTCTATTCTACACCAATGGTTCTCGATAGGGGTCTTTATTGTTTGGGTATCTATAGTTAGGAAGTGGTACTTGCGGTTGCGGTTCTTGTTTAATTGTGGAAGTGGTCGATTGTCGATTGTCGGTTGTCGGTTCAACATGCGGAACATCATGCACTCCCTCGTTTTGCTCGACCATTGGGAGATTGACTGGAGGAATTTCCGGGGCAGAGACTGGCGCAGGCGATTCAGTTTTTGTTTTTATTGTTTTTTCTGGCTCCTCGCTTTTTTGCAAAATTGGGTTGAAAATTTTATCGGCGACAGATTCCGCAATATTTAACGCGGTATCTTCCGATATTCTAACCTCGCGCATAATATTTGCGAGATAATCTTTCGGCGATTCAAAAGCGTAGATTATAAACATAGTTTCTTGTTCCAGAGATACAATTTGTTCTACGTCTAAAACATTTGTCTTACCAATTTCTTGGACAAGCGCCTTCCACGGCACGGCGTTGATCGCCCGCTGTAAATTTGGCGGTAATTTTTTCAACTGTTCTTCTATAAGTTTATCTGTTTCGTTCATTAAATATAGCCACTACCTACTTAACATCATAACATCTAATATTTGTAAATTAAATGTTAAACAAGAGAAACCGGTTATTTATACAGATTGCTGTGGGTGTCTACTATTATAAAAAGGGCGGTATCTTTATCTATAAGTTCAAAAATGGCTCGTAAATCACCAGTGATATCAATACTGCGGTATCCTCTATACTCTCCAGTTAAGGCATGGTTGTTTAAAATTGCATTAAACGGAGTTTGTGAAAAAATTCTCAAGCGCTCATAAAATTTTTCCTGTATTTTTATTGGTAATTTATCGAAGGTTTTATAAAACTTTTTATGATAGTCAATTTTCATTATTTGGATCTCAAGTAGTGAATCGCATCCTCTACATTGTGAAATAGGGGTGAAATATTTTTACCTTTCTTAAAATCGGCACTCGCTTCCTTGAGTATCCGCCCGACTTCCGGCCGTAGCTGCGGTTCCACCGAAAAGGTGACTTTCTGCTCCCGAATAAATTCTTTTAGATAAGAGCCAATAACCGCGCTCAAAGATAGGCCGAGCTCTTTGGCGGTTCTTTGGGCTCGAATCTTCACCTCTCTATCAGTTTTGACAATCAATTGAGTTTTCATAGCTATAGCTAAAGTATATACAACAGGTTTAACTTGTCAATAATCTGCTAATCCGCTATTTCAGAGCGCTATGATATATCATAGCGCCGGATGGGCGCTAATTTTTAGCGAATCAACTACCAGTTGCTCCTCCGGCTGATGGAGTTGACGGAGGCGTGACGGGTGGCGTCGGTGGAGGTGTTGTTGGGGGTGTCTCGGCTTCTCCGCTCGCTTCTGCTTCCTCTTTTGCTAGAGCAGCGGCAGCTTCAGCCAATTGTTCCTTTTTACTCTTGCCCTTTCTTATTTGTGACGCTGCGTCATAATTATAACCTCGGAATTTGGCCCAAGACGATTTTTCTACCGCTTTTGCAAACCTTTCTTTTCTTATTTCACTGGCAGGTTTTACTTCAGTTGCCCTCAACGCCTCTTTTTGAGCATCATAGGTCTCTGCCATGATTTCCGCCTTTTCTCTCACTCTCTTTCTGGCTTCACCTGCCTCTTTCTTTATTTCTTCCAATCTCGCCCTTGCGGTTTCCAACGCTTCAATTTTAGTCTCTTCCAGATTATCTCCCTCTTTTGGATCTACAAGGTCTTGCCTTGCAGGTTGTATTTTTTCTTCCCGCACGGGTATTTGAGGAATATTGATAAAAATATTACTCTTAAGATTAGACTTAAGGTTAGCTAACTCATCTGCCGGTCTCTTACTTGATTCTGAAATATTTTCTATCGCGTTATCGAGTGTTTGAAGGCCGAGCATAGCATTGAATATTTCCCCGTCCGCCACGGTTGTTTGTTCCTGTGTAAGTCCAAGTTCTTTTATTGTTGAATCTATAAGCTCAGCTGTATCGGTGGATATTACAAAACTCTGAGCCTCTTTCGAGAGATTTCTGTAAGCCGATTGAATTTGTTGTCTGTTGAACGTCATAATTTATGAGAATGTCGCTTGACCGTCAGGAGAATTTAACCAATTAATTGTATTGGGATCTCCTCCGACCAAAATATCTCCTCTAAGAGTGGCTATATCATTAGGATCAAGTTCTGCAGTCATGCGCCTTAACATCGAGGGGGTATAAGCGGAAACAATTGTTGGGTTTCTCAACCCCGCCCCAGTCATAGGTATTCTGTTTACTTCTTTGGCGCTAAGTCTCATTAATGCTTGTTGCGCGTTTACTATGTTACCAGCCGCAATTGCCGCGTTAACTGGAGCTTGTCGAGCTGTGGTAAATGCAGTTTTTTGAGCTTGAGTGAAGTTGTCGCTGTCATGAATAGCATCAGCCTGAGTCGATTTCATATGAGTAGTAAGATCTGGGTTCGCCAGGTAGGCTGCGGGTAATTTTTGGACGTCATCATTCGATAATCTTCTGACATTATTTCTAACGGTCGCAATTGCAGCAGGAGTACCGGTTGTC
>MHWZ01000013.1:5223-5366 GCA_001825475.1 Candidatus Zambryskibacteria bacterium RIFOXYD2_FULL_43_10
ATTTTGAGCTGTTTGAGCCACCTTCGTTCGTTGGGCGGCTTGGGTTTGTTTTTGTTTTACTTTGGCTTCGTAGCCGCCTGTTCCGGAAGGCCCTCCCGCTTCCACTCCAGAAAGCTGCCCACCTATTCCATATGCTCCTCTTA
>MHWZ01000013.1:5393-8539 GCA_001825475.1 Candidatus Zambryskibacteria bacterium RIFOXYD2_FULL_43_10
GCTCCACCAAATACCGCTCCGCCGGCGAGACCGGTGGCCCATTTGGTGAGACCGGGGACACCGTGGCCAGCTCTGTTGGCCCACTGTTTGGCGATAACGAGTGAGGCGATAAGGAAAACTATCACAATAATGAAGTTTAATAGCAGGGCTATGGACCCCGGGGGCGGCGGGGTGGTGTTTCCATCTGCTCCAACCGCGCCAAGAAAGGCCGTGGCCATTGTGCCCCCCGCGCTGGCTCCGGTAAGAGGAAGCAATCCTTCAGAGATTCTGATCACAATCCATGTGAGCATGAAGTAAATTGGCGCGAAAAAGGCCTGACCCAAAAGAGCCTGTACCCAGTCATCTTTATGCTTCTTCAATTGAGGCAAAATATATCCCATAAATGCTAATGGAGACAAAATCATCACGAATATTAATACGACAAACCGAATCACAAGCATGATAGCTACCGCGAAGAAGACAAACGCGGCTATTAAAGAAACAATGGTACCCATAAGTCCAATAATAATGTTCCCTTTTGTTGTAAAAACACCTATATTCCCAGTGTCCCAAAGCGAAGTAAGTTTCAATGGCCCCATCATTTTGCCGGATAAGCCGACATTAATTCCCGGATCAGTAAGTGATGTCGGGGCTATGGCGTCGTAGAAAACATTAGACAAAACGTTTGAAGCGTCAATCACAACTTTAGTGAAAAAGAGACTGAAGTTTATAAGAATCGCGACGACGATAATGTTGACGATTAATTTCTTAGTGTCGCTGCCTATGCCTAAAATGGTCTGTATTGCCGCGTAAAGTAAGACAAAAATGAAGCCCATGTTAGCGACATCGCGAATAGTTTTCCATGCAATGTCTATAGCGCCTATACTCCTGATGTTTTCTGACATTTCAACGATGGTAACTTTGGTGGCATAGTTTAATATCATGCCCGCCAGATCCGTAAGAAGCGTGGCAATTTGAAGGATAAGAAGCGCCAGCCATCCTAGGGGTGCCAGTAAAATTCCAGCACCAAACTTTAGAATTTTTTGTGCCGGATCAGTAATCGCGCTTGGTAGATTGACTGAGCTTCCTGGTCCTCCAGCGAGCCTGATGCACTGCGCATCAGTAAGTCCAGGTGGCCTCGGTTCGTCGCCGTCCCCAGGTATACCAAAACAATTAATTTTTGCATAAGTTGTTTTAGGAAAAAGAACACCGCCCACCACGAAAATAAGTATAAAAGTGAGAAGGAGAGCAGAGATGTGTGGCGAGTATTTTTTATTTCCCATCGGATTTATCATCTATCAAAAATGGCCGTGACATTTCTAACCGCGGTCATGGGCAGAACGCAAACAGGCGATGTTTCGTCGGGGCAAACTCCTCCAAACCAACTGGTGAAGGTTGAACCAGTATCTGGAGTGACAGTCAGAGTGACCGAAGTGCCGTCAGGGAATCTCGCATCACAGGTAGTGCCACAATTAATACCCGCTGGGCTTGAAGTTATGGTACCTAAGCCAGTGCCGGATTTGAAAAGATTTAGGGTTTGAAGATTCTGACCACCGCCAGGAATGGTTCCCCCGCCAGTCCCAGTGCCATTGAAAAGTCCTTGGGCGCTAGAGAAAATTTGCTTTAATAGCTGGCTAAACAGCGCGGCGACTAATTCATCAAATTCATCCGCTAATTCAAGTTGTCTCACTCCGCTCCCCAACACGTTTTCAAGTTGGCTCTCAATAACTTTCCCCGGTGTTTTGGTTGGTCCACGTTCTATGCATTCCCCGACATCGTCTTCTCTAATACATTCAGACCATCCTAGAAATCCGCTATCCCAGCTAAGTCTTAGATTCTGAATACCCAAGGCTTGCGCGATACGCTCGTCAAGTTCTATTTGAGTTTCCAGAAATGCTCCGTAAGGATTATTGACGTCGTTTTGAGTCATCACAAACCACGCATCCCACCCACCTTGATTAAAATCGTTATAAAAGTTCTCAATATTTGCCACTACGCCTGTCAAAGTGCATTGGAATCGCCTTCTTTGAGTGTGATATCTCTGGAGAGCCAGTCTGATTTTTGCTTGGAACGGCGAACATAGAAAATTTAACTCCGAACCGGCGATAAATTCCCCGGCGATATTGTCCGCAATCTTGGTGAAAAATTGCAACGGGTCGGTTACGTAAGCCGGGTTACCTTCAAAGCCGTTATTAATCCAATCCGTGGTGGCGTTTAATATTTGTTCCAGAGCCAATTTGGCGATAGTGATAGCGACCAAATCCCAAGTGAGGCCGGGGACAGTGAAGCCGAACATAGTTACACCCGCTTCTTTACTGCGCAGGGCGGCGTCTGATACCGGGATCGGAGGAATAGTCTCAATGAACGCCTGTGTTGAAACTGGCAGGGCAAAGATAAAAGTAAAAATAAGGACAAGGGCTATTAACTTTTTATTTACAACGAGAGTCATATACTATTAAAAATTATACCATGGGCCATCAAGGTTTTTTGGATGTTCAAAAGTAATTCCGATTCCTTTCCGCTGTTTTTGATATAGATATTTAGCGCCGCGTATGCTTGCAAGGGGTCTTCGGAAGCATTACTAATTAATTTCATAACCTCTGCATTTTCCAAATACTGATTGATAAGATTCAGATGGTTTTGGGCAAGCGATGCTGGTACTCCGATCAGGACGAGTTCGTTGGCAGCAGCTTTGTATAATTTCCCCGCCGCATCCATAAAGGTTGAGAATGCCGGAGTGTTGGTGTCCGTGATATCGCCGCCGCTATTCTCGGTTTGGGCGGCGACAAGATTTTTATACTTGTTGCGGAGATTAGTCATCGCGTTGCCATAAGTAGCCAGACTTGCCTCTGATTCCGGCAAGACGATGACTTGATTGGAATTTATTTTAGGTATTGACAAATTAACGTTCTTGATGCTTTCGGCCAAATTCTTGGCGAGAACGTCAATGTTGCCCGGTGTGGTTTCGCCCTCTGACTTTAGCGCCAAATAATCCGAGAAAAGTTGCCTACCGATCAAATCTGTTTGAGAAAGTTCGGGTGCGGATGCGGCGGACGAAGATGCTTCGGTGTTAAAAAAATCTGTCAAGAACGGGTCGTTTTCGGATGAAAGCGACTCTACTTGTGAAACAGAGACCACCTGGTTTGTGTAAGGAGGAATTCTGACGA
>MHWZ01000013.1:8719-11540 GCA_001825475.1 Candidatus Zambryskibacteria bacterium RIFOXYD2_FULL_43_10
CGACCATCTCTGTTAGCGCTCAAACATTTAATACTAATCTCACTGTAGGAAGCAGGGGCACAGATGTAGTATTTCTTCAGCAGTTTCTCGTAGCCAAAGGTTTTCTTCAGATGCCACCCAACGTGGCTTATGGTTATTTTGGCCCTTTGACTAGAGTGGCTGTGGCCCGATGGCAAACTGCTAACGGGATTACTCCGGCTGTAGGTTATTTCGGTCCCATCTCACGCGCCGCGATTGTTACGGAGACTAATACTCCGTCGAATTTATCACCCAGCACAGAAATTGACACTCCTGCTGCGCTCGGTATGAGAGCTAATCAAGTCATGCTTTTCCGAGCCTTTCCGTTTGAAGTGCGTTCCGGCGATGTCATTACGCTTGATGGTTCTGGCTTCAGCAAAACTATTAACAAAATCTATTTTAATGACAGTAATCCCGTAGATGCCACTTCTACGGATGGCATAACTCTTGATGTGCGTGTGCCACTCATTCTTTCCGAAGGCGAATACTCTCTCTCTGTTTCCAACACGCTGGGTTCTTCTAACAATCCGGATATTGCAATTGCTATTAAGGTTATGAACAATCCCCGGTCGGGACCAATTATTGAGAATGCTTCCATTGTCGGTGATACAGTGACTCTCACCGGCAGTGGCTTTACTTCTGCCAATAATATTATCACCACTCTCGGTAATTCTTCGGGCCCTATTTCTTCCGATGGTGTCACTTTAACTTTTCGCATTACCGAACTTTCTATGTACAACGAAATTAGGCGCTTTACTCTCGGTAATTATAAGGTGGCATTCTGGATATATGTTGAGAATGAACATGGTGCCAATAAAGAACCGTATAAGCTTGAAATAATGATATGAAAAAGAAGCAATTTATTGTTACGGCATTCTCTTTAATTTTAATTGGTTTGTTTCTGCCAATTTCGTCAGCGCGAGCCCTAATAACCGAAGATCCTTTTGGCGGTATTGTTTCCACATCAATTCGTTGTACATGTTCAGCTGGCAATCGCTGGATATGGTTTACCCCGCTTTATCTGGGTGGACCGGTAGTAATCGCCGGTCCGTTGATTTACTCTTCCTTTTCAACAACACTATATGCCGATTTAAATATTGCTGTTTCTGGCAAATGGCACATAGGTGATTATCGTCCCGGACGGGCCTGTTGGATAAGAGTTCGGTGGTTCTGTTTACCGCTCCCATCTCTCGGTCTTATGACCAAAGTGGGAACCAATTAGATCGTCTACTTGGAGGCTGAGCCTCCAAGTAGATGGGCCGCAAGTTTTTTCCAGGTGTCTAGGTCGACATCTTCCGCTCGCAGATTGCTGTCCAAATCAAGTTTCCGAAATGTTTCCAGGATTTTAGCTTTTGCAAATATCGTTGCGAGGTTGGAAGAAAGTTTTTTGCGTTTGGATTTGAATCCCGCACGAACCATCCTAAAAAAATCCTTCTCTGAAGAAATGGTCAAAGCTCGGCTTTGACCAAGCGAGAAAAATTCTTTTGAAATATTTTCTATCGCGATGATGGCCGAATCTACTTTGGGCGCAGGCGTAAATGAGCCTGCTTTTACCGTTTCTATATATTTGGGTGTGCCGTATGCTTTGATAGAAATAGACAAAATACTCTCCTTGCCATCTTGGGCCACAATTCTCTTCGCCACCTCTTTCTGTATCAAGAGCACTATCATTTTTGGTTGATAATCTGTCTCAAGAAATTTTTTCAAAATGGCACCCGTAATGTTGTATGGAATATTAGAAATTAGCTTATAGCTTCTAGGTTCTAGCTGATAGCTTTGGGGATTAAGTTCTAAGGCATCGCCGTGAATTAATTTGAGTTTTCCTAAAGAAATATATTTCTCGAATTTCGTTTTTAGAAATTCATACAGTTTATCGTCTTTCTCTATTGCTAGCACCTGACAGCTAGCAGCTAGCAGCTTTTCTGTCAGAACTCCCGTTCCCGGTCCTATTTCAAGAATAGCGTCTCTTGCATTTATAGAACCGGTCTTAATTATGGTTAAAAGGGCGCGCTCTGATTTCAAAAAATGTTGCCCCAATGATTTTTTAGTTTTCATAAATTTAAAACTCTATCTCAAGTAACGGTTTTCTATAGTAGTTGTGTTCGCCTGTCACCCCCTCTTCTATTAGCGACTCTGGAATGTCAAAGATGAATGTCGAAGGAATGTTGGCTTGTCTTCTGCCGAAAAGGGTGCGTGTCTCTGCGTATGTCAAAAACACTTTTTTGCGCGCGCGAGTGAGCGCCACATAGAAAAGCCGTCTCTCCTCTTCTCTTTCTTCCGGAGTGGTATTATCATCATTTATTTTTTGATATGGGAAGAGTCCATCTTCAAGCCCGACAATGAAGACAATATCAAACTCCAATCCTTTGGAGGCGTGCACAGTCATTAGGCGTACCGCCTGCTTATCGTCTCTCATCTCATCTTGGTCGCTCTGTAGCGCCGCATCCGCGAGAAAATTTAAAACACCCTCTTCCGGCGACTCATTGTCGTAACGAGAAGCAAAATTTGATAGTTCATAAGCGTTTTCAAGTCGAGTCCGGCCCTCATCACCACTTTCCTTCCATTCTTTTTCCAACCCGGATGCTTTAATAATGAAAGAGATGGTTTTGCTCGGTTTATTTTGTTGGGAGAATTTCTCAATTTCTTTGAGCAGGGTTCTAAAATTTGCGAGTCTTGTTTGCATCGAGAGTGGTAGCATAGATTCGTTGCCAGAAAATATTTTTAGCATGGTTGTTTTGCCTATGCCGCGCGTCGGCACATTGATAATACGTTTCAAATCCGAGAAACTGTCTGGATTGAGGGC
>MHWZ01000013.1:11727-20008 GCA_001825475.1 Candidatus Zambryskibacteria bacterium RIFOXYD2_FULL_43_10
GCTATGAATTCCGCTTCACTTGTCTCATCACTTCCTACAAACAAACCGATTTTTTCGCCCTCGGCATTGGTTGTGAAAAGATTTTTTTTAAATCGGATTTTATTTTTTTCTATGACTGCATTGGCCGCCCCGAGAATGGTTTGGGTGGAGCGATAGTTTTCTTCCAGAGTAATGATTTGAGTATCGGGGTAGTCTTTTCCAAAGTTGAGAATATTTTTAATGTCTGCTCCGCGCCAGGAATATATATTTTGATCTATGTCTCCGACGACACAGATATTTTTATTCTCTCCCACCAGCATTCTTGAAATCTCATATTGAATATGATTGGTGTCTTGATATTCATCTATGTGGATGTAGCGCCAGACATTTTGATAAAACTCGCGTACTTCCGCGTTGTTATTTAACAAATTCATAGTTTTGACGAGTAGATCGTCAAAATCGAGAGCGCTGTTTTTTGCTAGCACTTTCTCATATTCGGGCCAAACTTGGGCCACTACGTCCCAGAAATACCCATATTTTTCGCCGTTGTTATAGTTTTTTACGTCAGTTGCTCGGCCCTTCTCCTTTGAAATCACACTCATAATGTGCCCCGGGTCGTGTGTTTTTGGATCCAGCCCAAGAATCAGAAGAACTTCTCTGATTGCCTTTTTACTGTCATCTCGATCGAAAATAGTAAAATATTTCCTGATGCCCGCTTTTTCTGACTGTTCTCGCAAAATATGTACACCGAGTGAGTGGAATGTGCTTATAAAAGGTCGTTTGAAGCCGTCAAGTCCTCGCTCTATCCTCTCGCGCATTTCTTTGGCCGCTTTGTTGGTGAAGGTGACGGCGAGAATGGTTGAAGGGTCTACGCCGGTATGCACAAGGTGACGAATTCTTTCCGCAATAGTTTTGGTTTTACCCGCGCCCGCGCCCGCCAAAATTAACATCGGCCCTTGAGTAGATAACACGGCCCTTTTCTGTTCAGAATTAAGTTCGCCCACTGGCGGATTCAGGGGTTTTGGCATGTTGGACACTATAGCATATGAGGGTATAATGGAGGCCTTCAGATTGAAGGGTGAAACATGAGCAGTTTAGCCATATTCTATTAATAAAAAAACGGTCAAATATATACTTCTTACCCTCGTCATTCTGCCTATCTTTACAGTTTACGCGCGTAGTCAGGGGGCAGAGATTTTACGTATGCTGGAAGTGACGGATCCTGGTAATTCCCAGACCCTGACCCTATTGGCGGGCTATTTGAATATTAATCCCACCGGTACAGGCGGCGTGGAAGTCGCCATCGTCGATGGCACGGTCCTTGAGTCCAACGGAATAGAGGGCGAATTTTTCGTAGATCTCGGTAAGTCTGGTACCGGTCAAATTAGTGTCTATATCGTGCGTACCGGTGATACTCTAAGCGAGATTGCCGAGATGTTTGGTGTTTCCGCCAATACCATTATCTGGGCCAATGATATAAGAGGGACATCCATCAAGGTTGGTCAGGAATTGGTCATCCTTCCCATTTCTGGCGTGCGCCATGTTGTTAAGTCGGGTGATACGCTGAAATCCGTCGCCACCAAATATAAGGCGGATCTCAACGACGTTCTTTTGTACAATGGCCTTGCCATCGGAGACAAGATTAAATCCGGCGACGTTATTATTATTCCCGATGGCGTTATCAGCGCTACGCAAGTCTCATCGGTCAAAAATTCTGCCGGGGCACAGACGTATCCAGTGTATTCCGGCTATTATATTCGACCAATAGTCGGCGGAAGAAAAACCCAAGGTATCCATGGCAACAACGGTGTTGATCTGGCGGCCCCCACCGGTACGCCCATTCTCGCGGCGGCGGACGGCAGAGTTATTGTGTCTCGCGCCGGCGGATATAACGGCGGCTACGGATCTTATCTAGTCATCAGCCATCCAAATGGCACTCAAACGCTTTACGCCCACTTGAGTCAAAACAGTGTTTTTGTAGGACAAAATATAGCACAAGGCCAAATTATCGGCGCGGTGGGTAATACCGGCAAATCCACCGGTTCGCATCTTCATTTTGAAATCCGCGGCGCCAAGAATCCATTTTAGGATTCAAACATTTCTTCATCTTTTTTAAATAAGAAGCTGGCTATATGGTAGATAGTGTAAGTGATGAAAAAAGCGGATAAAACGTCAATTGAGTAATGAAGATGGGCCATCAAGACAATTACGCCAAAAAATATTGCCGTTACGGTAAATAATATTAATAGCCAGTGATGTTTATGGAAAAGCAACGCCATCAAAAAAGGTAAACCGGTATGCGCAGAAAAAAATAAATCATTACCAGACGAAAAGTTTTTAAGAAGATCAGAATCAAGAGGTAATGCATTCGGGAATGGTCCAATATGTGTCAGGGTTATAAATACAGAGCGGATGAGTATAAATAAGGCTATATTTTTTAAGATGAAGGGAATTCTTTGTGGTTTGACGATAGATAATATAATTACGAAAGCCCACAAAACGAACGGACCGTATATAAAAATTTCATCTACATTAAAGACGGGGATGTTACTTAAAATTATGTCGGTTACAGCCAGGCTAGCTTTTTCTGTAGCATAGAGTCCTGCATAATAGTTAATAATAAGACTTACAATAAGGAGTACAAATCCAGTGATAGTAGAGAGGACAAAAGATTTATTGCTCAAACACACCCTGTGTTTATCAAAAAAAGTTACCATTGTCTTTCAATATCTTCGATAAGTTAATAAATTTGTGTAAAAGCATTATAGACTTCATTTATTGATATTTTATCGATAATACTACCATGTTTGTTGTGAAAAAATAGTTGCGATAATCCTCGCCCGTTTGATTTATCTACCACTACATTATGTTTATTATTAGGCATGTACATATGCGGCCCAGGACCTAGGATTGTAATACTTTTTATTCCTGATAGATAAGCCATGTTGCTTGGACCGCTGTCTATTCCGATAAAATAATCACTTTTTCTTAAAACTAACAACAAAAGCGCCAAATCAAGTTCTCCGATAAGTGAATACGACTCGAATCCGAGTCTAGGAGCAATGTATTCATGATCTGATGTGTCTATTTGCGCACCTATAAAAATAAATTGAAACTCATCTAGCTTGCTGACCTTCTTTAAAAGAGATATCCATTTCTCGTTTGACCAACGTTTCATTATCCAATTTGTGTTCGTGTGCACTATTATTTTCTTTTTTGTTGTATTAAGTACATTTAAGTTAGAAACAGCCATATAATCATTGGCTGTGAATTGTATAATTTTGTCGAAAGCTATATCCTTTTGCGTGCCATTAAGCATTTCAAAATTTATAGATAGTAAGCGTTTGGGTGTTTTTCTAAAGATTAGACTTAGCATAATATGCAAACCATATTTAATGAGAATGCTTAAGACCATTTTAATATGTGTTGTTTCAATATTTTGAATGATTGTATAAGCATCTCTACTGATTCTAAGAACAATAATTTTATTATACCGGTCTAATTGATAGTCTCTGGTAATACTTGATTGTTTGATTTCTCTATTATGTATTGAATTCGCAACTAATACGTTGCGAATGCCTACTATTCGTTCAGCCAAAGGTCTGTTAGCGGGTGAAACAAGAATATCCACAGAGGTTTTATTATTCCGACTTATGTAGTCACTAACCGCCGGTAGTGATACCACAAACTCTCCAATTAAACAGGTATTTACTATGAGAACGTTGGTGTTGTTTACATCACTTCTTTTTTTAGTAATGAAAAAAAATATAGCAAGTGGAAATTCCTGCCAAAGTCTAAAATATTCATAATTGAATGTCTGTTTTGTGTTCAATTTTAACGTATCACTTCCCATCCTTTACTATAGTTAATTTTTTTAGGTAGAATGCCCACCATGAGATTAAAAAAAAGCATTTTTAAGTAACCTTTATTTTCAAAACGTCGCGCAGAAGATACTACATTTTTTGTAGGCATAAAAAAATATTTACCGATTTTTGATAAATCTTTTCCATAGTGCAAATCTTCTGTACGGATTAAATTTTCATCATAGTTTACTTGTAAGGCCAAATCCTTACGTATGATGTGAATTCTATGTAGTATCTTGAGTGATCGATCAGTCCAATTGGTATACCAGTACCAAAATTGCGATGTGAGTGTATTTACATCAGATTGTATTGTTGTCGTTCCATAACTAACCTTTGGGTATTTGTCTAGATATATGTTTAGTTCTTCAAGAAATAGATTTTTGAAATAAGTATCTGCATCTAAAAATATAATCCAATTTGTGTTTTTAGATATGACGCTAAGACCAAAATTTCGTGATCTGGAGACACTGGCCTGTTTAAGATTATACACCTTGACATTATCTCGTGTATATTTCCGTGCTTTATCGAATGTACGATCATTTGAACCATTAACAACTACAATAATCTCAAACTTATCTAGCGGATATATCTGCGCAAGTAAATGATCAAGTGTTGCGCCTATAAGTTTTTCCTCGTTGTAAACCGGGATGATAATAGAAAAGAATCGGTGATACTCCATATGTATATTCTTACTATAGTATAGTATTAGACGAACTGCCAATATGCCCTGCACACTTGTTTTTTGATCATGAGCGCCGTCATTGCATTTCTCCAAACTCACAGTGTTTTAGCTTACCCTGTCCTGTTTCTGGGTTCTTACGCCGACACATTCATAGGAATAGGTTTCTTTATTTATGGTGAGATATTTTTTATTGCAGGTTCAGTACTCGCAGGCGCTGGAGTGCTTGATATTTGGCTTGTTGCACTAGCGCTTTATTTAGGTGGAATTTTAGGTGATACCTCTAGCTATTTTATCGGCCTAAAATATGGGGCCAGTGTTTTCAAAAATGGCAGAAGAATTTTTAGTATAGAGAATTACAAAAAAGGCAAAAAATTATTTCACAAACATGGTAACAAGGGCATTTTCTTGGCACGTTTTATGGGGCCACTTTCTTGGGTTACGCCATTTTTTGCAGGAGTGTACAAAGTTCCATATCGATATTTTTTTTATTACAATATGGCCGGGGTTATATTAGCAATCAGTCAATTTCTAATTATAGGATATGCGTTTGGTGCCAATTGGCAATATATACTTTCTGTTATTCAGTATGATATGCGGTTAGTGTTCTGGGTATTTGTTATTGTGATATCCTTGTATTTTGTAGTGCGTAAATTTTTTAAGAATAAGAATCAATTTTAGTTAAACATCAAATTTTTTGGGACGATACTCAACTGCTTCCAAAATATGGGTATTTTTAATTTCCTCGCTACTTTCCAGGTCGGCGATAGTGCGCGCCACTTTAATCATCCGATGATAAACACGCGGAGAAAAACCTAGGCGCTCGGCGGCGAGGTCCAGCGTCTTTCGCGATTCTTTATCAAGATTCACAAGTGTTACCATGTCTCTCGCGCTCATTTCCGCGTTGCGCGATATTCCTTTTCCCTTTTTATTGAAACGTTCTTTCTGCGCCGCGCGGGCTTGTTCTACCCTGGCTCGGAAAATTTCACTCTTGTCCCCTTCCGAATCGCCGTGCAGGTCTGTCGGTAAGACTCTGTCCACCTCAAGCCAGATGTCAATGCGATCCATGATGGGACCGGACATTTTTCGTCTATATCTGGAAAGAGCGGAGGGCGTGCAAACGCATGACTTGCCCCGAAAGCCGAAATTTCCGCAAGGGCACGGATTCATGGCGGCTATCAGTAATACGTTTGCCGGAAAATGCGCCGTGCCTTTGGCGCGAGAAACGGATATTACCTTGTCTTCAAGCGGTTGGCGCAGACTCTCTATCACTCTTCTATCAAATTCTGGAAACTCGTCCATGAAGAGCACGCCGTGGTGGGCCAAAGTAATTTCGCCTGGCCTGGGTATGGCCCCACCGCCGACCAACGAGACATAGGAAGCGGTGTGATGCGGCGCTCTAAATGGCGGATTGGTGACAAAAGTTTCTGCCAGAGTGCCGGCCACAGAGTGAATACCAGTAGCCTCAAGCATTTCGTCAAAGGTTAATTTCGGCAAAATCCCGGCAAAGGCTTTGGCGAGCATTGTTTTACCGGTGCCGGGTGGGCCATACATAGCGCAATTATGTCCGCCGGCCGCCGCGATTAAAAGTCCTCGTTTGGCTCTCTCCTGACTTCTGACATCAGAGAAGTCTGTGGGGGTGGTTGTTGCTTCATCGACAAGAATAGTTAATTCCGTCGCATCAAGCATTTCTTCGCCCGACAGGTGCCCGAGCAGTTCTTTTAGACCCCGGACTCCAAACACTAACAAACCATCGATCAGCGCCGCTTCGCGCGCGTTTTCCATCGGCACATAAAGTTCTTTGAAATTATTTTGCTTGGCGAATCGAGCGATAGGGAGAACGCCGCGGATTGGCCGCACCTTACCGTCAAGGGAAAGTTCGCCTAAGAATAATTTTTTCTCCGGCTCGAATTCAATTTCGTCGTTGGCCAGAAGGTAGGAAAGGGCGATGGCCAGATCAAACGAAGGGCCCTCCTTCTTGAGTTCAGCTGGAGCTAAAGAAATCACGATCTTATGATTCTTGGCTTTCGGAGAACCGAAACCGGAGTTTTTGATAGCGGCGCTGACTCTGTCGCGCGCCTCTTCAACAGCTTTATCCGGCAAACCCACCAATGCAAAAGCAAAAAGTGTTCCGCGCGAAATATCCGTCTCGACGGAGATTGGCGTCACGGAGAGAAGATTGGTTTGCGCGCTGTAGACTTTGGAAAAACTCATTCCATGTGTTTGCGGCAAGTGTCAGCCGAGGGGTTGGCCTCAAGCCTTCCTGCGTCTATTTCCTCATTGCAGACTCGGCAGAAGCCGTAAGCGCCGCGGTTGATTTTCTCCAGAGCGTCTTTAACGTCTCGATAACGGGTTTCCAGAGTGTCTACGATTGCCATATTGTCCTCATAGCTCTCCACATTGTCTGCGGCAATATTCTCGTCTGCCTGAGAAATGTCTTTATCGGCCGGGGTAGCTTCCCAGTCCGATAAATTGTCCGGATTTCTTCTGCCGACTTTCTCCAATTCATTTTCCAAAAGCGTTTCTTCCGCCTCCAATTTCTTCTTAAAGTATTTGTAATCTATGGTCATGCCCTAATTTTATCAGAGCGAAGACTAGCGGGGAAGCTTCTCCTGAATTAATCGGTCAACGAGTATTCTTAATGTATCGATATTATCTGTAATAATAAGCTTATTGTTGTCGAAGAATGAATAAAGAAGAACGGTTTGATCATTGAACATAAGTATCCGAATATCTTTATTTTTATCTACAATGTCTGTGAAGACAGAATCTATCGGCAAGTTTCTTAAAAGTTCCGATGTGGCAAATAACGGACCGATATCTTGGCTTAAGGTTTTTTCCCACGCGAGCATCCCGGCGAAAGCGTTTTCAAAAGAAGACAGTTTGATTATCAGAAAGGTGCTTTTTTCAAGGGCGCCGAACATGAAGGGCGGGTCGAATGCTCTCACGAGATTGCCGGGTGCGTGAACCTCAAGCCTTTCCAGAAATTCGCTTATTGGGAAAAGATAAGATGGTTTGCTTGTCCCTTCTTTCGTGAAAACAAAATGTCTGAGCTCCTTGGACGCCCCATCCATGACAGCGCCAGAAAGAATATCAATCAGAGCTTCCCGAGAAGTAGCTGTGAGATTGAGATTAATTTCGGCATCAACAGGTATGAATCTATTTGCAGATGCTGTCGTAACCGGAGTTGCCCCGCCTTTTATAAATGCATTGTAGGCGTGCCACACTCCGACCGCGCCCAGGGTAAAAAGCAACAGGCTTCCTACGAGGAGAAAGAACGATTCGCTTTTATTTTTGTAATTCTCGGAGGAAGTATCATGAAGGGGGTTCTTTTTTAAATGTTCTGCCCGCTGAATAGAAACAAGTGACCCACGTTCTCTTTGGAGAACTTCGGCCACATCCCCTTGAAAGGTGCGGATTTGTTTTAAAGGAGTTTCTTCGGGTTCCATCACTCTATTCTAACTCACTTGTAGTGAGCCCGTCGAACTATCTGGAGCTTCCTTCGCGAGTTTTTACACTGTTAGCACCAAGAAGATATTTCTTGGGGTTCTGGTCAAGGTCGAGAAAATCATCAGCGGCTTCTATCAGGCGTGCCGAAGCCGATTTGCCAAAGGCTACTACCTCCACCTGACAGCCATGCGTATTTTGCAAATATTTCACCAAGGGCACATAGTCGCCGTCGCCGGAAAGCAGAATAATGCTGTCCAGTTTGGGCGCCATAATGACGGCGTCAATGGCAAGTCCGACGTCCCAGTCTGCC
>MHWZ01000014.1:0-1898 GCA_001825475.1 Candidatus Zambryskibacteria bacterium RIFOXYD2_FULL_43_10
ATATTAAGGAAATCATAAAGGGCGTCACCAAACTTGATGAGACCAATCGTCAAGTAGTTTCTTTTGCCGACCAATTGCAATCTCTCCAAGATATTTTAAAGAATCCTAAACAACGGGGCGTGCTCGGGGAATATTATCTTGAAACCCTGCTGAAAAATGTTTTGCCTCCCGGCTCGTATCAAATGCAATACGCTTTTCCCGACGGCACAATCGTCGATGCCGCAGTTTTTGTCAAAGATAAAATTATTCCCATTGATTCAAAATTTTCTCTGGAAAATTACAATCGTATCGTAGAAGAAAAGAACGAAACAGAAAGAGAGAAACTTGAGAAGGCTTTCGTAGCCGACCTTAAAAACCGCATTGCCGAAACTTCTAAATATATCCAGCCGGGGCAGGGAACAATGGACTTCGCCTTCATGTTTATTCCACACGAGGCGATTTACTATGATCTAATTATTAATAAAATAGGTGCCCTCAAGGAAGATTCGGAGACTCTTATTCAACGCGCCGCCGCCAAGTATCATGTTTTAATAGTTTCGCCAACTTCATTTTTGGCTTATCTCCAAACGGTACTACAAGGACTTAACGCGCTCCATATCGAAGAGAAGGCAGTTGAGATAATTAAAAGAGTTGAGGAACTCGGCCGACATCTTAAGAGTTATGAAGAATACTACACCAAACTTGGTAACTCTTTGTCTACGACCATTAATCACTATAATTCCGGCTATAAAGAACTGGGTAAGGTAGATAAGGATGTGTTGCGAATCACCGGCACCGGGGCGGGACTTGAACCGTTGACTTTAGACAAACCTTCAGTAGAATAGGGCATCTATGAAGCCCATTTATGCCGTCTTTGCCACCGGAGGCAAACAATATCGCGTCGCAGTGGGGGATAAAGTTAAAATTGAAAAACTAGACGACGACCATAAGGAAGGAGATAAACTCATTTTCGATAAAGTACTTTTAGTGGATGACGGCGCAACCGAGGCCACCATCGGCACACCTTTTATAAAAGGCGCGGAAGTAAAAGCCACTTTAAGTAAAATTGCGCGGTATAAAACTATTGATGTTATTAAATACAAGCAAAAATCTCGTTATTTTAAAAAATACGGCCATCGCCAACCTTATTTTGAAATTAAAATAGATTCAATTACTTAGTCCTGTGTAAAAAGGCGTTTTTGAGAGTTTCGGGATCGGCATATTCGAGTTCAGCACCAGTTGAAAGACCCCTACCAAGAGAAGAGAATATCAAGGAGAGTCCTTGATATTTTTGTTTGATAAATTCAGCGGTATTCTCACCGTCGAGATTGGCATTCATTGCCAAGATAATTTCCTTGATATTTTTATCTTTACTAATCCGAATTTCCAGTTCTTTAATCCTGATTCTTTTCTCCGGCGCTTTTTCCAGAATGGGAACAACACCGCCTAAAATAAAATAATATCCCTGATAACTACCGCTTCTTTCCACCGCTTCAAAGTCAATATCTCGTGGTACAACCATGAGCATCGAGTTGTCTCTTGAATCATCGGCGCAGATTGAACAAATCTTGGATTCGTGTCCATTTTGGGCGTAATACCTCATACATTTACCACACTGAATAATCTCTTTTTTTATATTTTGAATCGCTTTTACCAATTCACCGGTATAATCACCGTTTCTGGAAAGTAAAAAATAGACAAAGCGCTTGGCCTGTCTTGGTCCAATACCGGGAAAGCGGGCAAATATTTCCGATAATTTATCTATTGAATTCATCCCGTTAGAAATTCAACTATAAGCTTTTAAATTCCTCTTCCGCCTTACCGTAATTAGAATAATCTATTTCAACAAAAGTATTGAAGCGCGTATGATAATCAAGAGTAGCCGTACCAAGAGGGCCATTTCTATGTTTGGCGATAAT
>MHWZ01000014.1:2031-2150 GCA_001825475.1 Candidatus Zambryskibacteria bacterium RIFOXYD2_FULL_43_10
TTGCCGCCGCGAGTCTCAACCGCGCGGGAAAGCTGGGAAAGCGCCAGTACAGGGATATTGAGTTCGCGAGCCAGATGTTTGAGCGAACGGGAAATCTCCGTAACTTGCTGAACCATTGA
>MHWZ01000014.1:2220-7318 GCA_001825475.1 Candidatus Zambryskibacteria bacterium RIFOXYD2_FULL_43_10
TCAATTTTAAGTTTACGCGCCGCCGAACGCATTTTCATTATAGTGTTACCCGGCTGGTCGTCAATATAGATGGGGGTGCGCGAAAGCTCGTCAAGGGCGTCGCGAATATTTTTAAAAACATCGTCCCGCCAAGTGCCGGTTTGAGTGCGCACACCCTTCCTAATAATAGAGGAGTCCGTGCGCGATTGAGCGGCCACAATGCGATCAACAAGTTGGTCAGCGCTCATTTCAAGAGAAAAGATGCCCACAGGAGTTTGGTGCAGACTGGCAGTTCTCCTAGCAATATCAAGAGCCAGAGCGGTCTTACCAACCGAAGGCCGGGCAGCGATAATAATGAGGTCAGAGTTCTGGAAGCCACCCAAAATATCATCGAGAGATTTAAAACCGGTCGGCACTCCTCGCAATTCATGTTCCGCCGAAGAGAGTTTCTCGAAACGTTCATAAGCCTCGGCAAGTAGCGGCACAAGATCTCTGAAACGAGCGGAACCGGCAAAGCGCTCGGTAATGTCAAAAACTTTTTTCTCCGCGTGGTCGAGAATTTCTTCCAGTTCGCCCGCTTCATTGAAACCAAGATGGGAAAGGAATTCGGAAGCTTCAATAAGCTGACGCATCATAAATTTTTTCATCACGATTTCGGCGTAATGTTTGGCGTTAGCCGAAGAAGGCACCGCGGAGGAAAGTTCGGTCAAATACGTAGTGCCGCCGATACGCTCAAGTAAATCCTTTTCCTTAAGTCTTGAGGAAAGAGAGAGAATATCTATCGGTTGATGTTTGCCGAAAAGTTCAAGCATCGTCTCAAAAATAGTTTTGTGTTTCTCAAAGTAGAAAGAAGGCGGCGTAACAATATCAAGCATGTCGTAGATAGCATCGGGACGAAGCATGATGGAACCGAGTAGAGCCATCTCCGCTTCCATAGAGTGCGGCGGAATACGGAGTCCGGTATTGAGAGAGGTGGAAGGAATTACTTGCATAAGATTATCCTATCAGTCTAGCCTTCTGTCGCAAACTGGAAAAAGTTGAAAAGTTAGGGTGTAAACTGGGGAGAACTTAAATTTTGGAGATTTTTTGACCTGAAGCTGTGTCTTCGACGATAAAACCCAGCTTATTGATTTGTTCACGAAGTTGGTCAGATTTGGAATAATCACCCAGAGCGCGGGCTGTTTCGCGTTCTTGTATTAATTGTTCAATTTCTTTGGGTATATCACTGATTTCAAATTCATTGTTTTCTAAATCTAAACCTAATACTTTATCAAAATCCAATAGAGTTGTTCTTTTATCAGCGGGGGAGACACTTCCGTCTTTAACAAGTTTCCAGACTACTGCCAAAGCTTCGGGTGTATTTAAATCATTCTCTATTGCTTCTTTAAATAGGTTTGAATAATCCAAGGTCGAACCTTTAGACTTTCCAAGGTTCGACCTTAAAGAACTAAAAAATTCTTTAAGTTTCCGGTAAGCATTTTGAGCGGCCTCGAGCGCCTCCCAAGAAAAATTGGCGGGCGTGCGATAATGCGAATTTAATAGGAAATACCGAAAGGCTAGGGGACTGAAGCCTTTTTCTATAATCTCCGAAAGATAAACCACATTACCTTCTGATTTCGCAATTTTTTGTCCAGAGATCTGGAGATGGGCGCGATGGAGCCAATATGCCGCAAACGGAACTTTCCCGGTAGCTGCTTCAGACTGGGCAATTTCATTGTTGTGATGCACGGGAATATGTTCAATTCCGCCGGTATGAATATCGATTTGTTCTCCAAGAATTTTAATGACCATGGCCGAACACTCAATGTGCCAACCCGGGAAACCTTGACCCCATTCGCTAGAGAAACCAAGCGCATTATTGAATTTCCAAAGAGCAAAATCTCGAGAATTTTTCTTTTCTAAATTTGGGAAGGTTCTAGTTTGGGTGTCTAATTCTGACAGACCGCTCAACTTGCCATATCCGACAAACTTTGCGATATTAAAATAAATACCATCACTGATACGGTAAGCAAATCCTTTCTCGTCAAGAATCCCGATAAGTGCAATCTGGTCCGAAATATATTCGCTCGCATAAGGAAAAATTGTTTCATCCGTGTTAACATTCAACTTTTTAATATCTTCGAGAAAAATCTGGCCATATTTACGGGCAAGAACACGCATATTTTCGAGGGTGGGGGAAAGTCCTTCATTCTTTAAACCTCTGGCCATCTTGTCTTCTCCTTCATCCGAGTCAGAAGTTAGGTGTCCAAAATCGGTAATATTAATAACTTGTTTAACTTTGAAGTTATAATACTCAAGCGTCCGACGCAAGATATCGGTAAATACAAACATGGAAAGGTTGCCGATATGTTGAATACTATAAGCCGTCGGACCGCAATGATACATTCTCACTTCACCGGATTTAATCGGTTTAAACACTTCAATTTCCCCCGTCAGAGTATTGTGCAGTTTTATAGCCACTTATCTATTATATGATACAATTCTGGAAATGGAATTTTTAAGACGACATGCCGCTCTTCTTATACTCGGAGTAATTATCGCCATCAGTGCGTTTAATCTCGGCGTTAATGTGGGAGAAAAAAGTCTTTCTACCACGGTAGTCGGGATAGAAAACACAACAGAGGGTAAGCCAACCAATGTAGACTTTGCGCCCTTTTGGAAAGCTTGGAATCTTATTAATGAAAAATATGTTCCGGCTAGTACTACATCCGAAACGGTAAACGATCAAGAGAAGGTCTGGGGTGCCATCAAAGGCTTGACCGGTTCACTTGATGATCCTTACACGGTATTTTTCCCGCCTGTAGAATCCGAGCTTTTCGAATCCGATATCCGCGGCAATTTTGAAGGAGTAGGTATGGAAATAGTGGCCCAAGAGGGAGCAATCACCGTTGTCGCACCGCTTAAGAATTCTCCAGCCGCCCAAGCCGGTATTATGGCCGGCGATAGGATTATCAAAATCGACAACAAAGAAACTTCAAACATTTCTACCGAGGAGGCCGTACAACTTATTCGCGGACCAAAGGGTACGCAGGTAATTTTAACCGTCTTTAGAAACGGCACCAAAGAACCGTTTGACATAAAAGTGGTGCGTGACGTGATAAACGTCCCAACCATCAATACCAAAGAGTTGCCCGGTGGTATTTTTGTTATTGAACTATATAATTTCTCGGCTCAATCTCCCAATCTTTTCCGTCTCGCTCTCCGCGAATTGATCCTCTCGGGCAATGATAAGCTTATTCTTGATTTGCGAGGCAACCCGGGTGGATATCTTGAAGCGGCCATAGACATGGCCAGTTGGTTTCTGCCTTCAAGCAAGGTGATTGTGAGAGAAGATTTTGGACCGTCAAAAGAAGAAAAGGTCTACCGAAGCAAGGGTTACGATATCTTCGACGAAAACTTGAAATTTGTAATACTGGTGGATAGGGGTTCCGCCTCGGCTTCTGAAATATTGGCAGGGGCTCTCTCGGAATATGGAAAGGCAACTTTAGTAGGGGATAAAACATTTGGCAAGGGCTCGGTCCAAGAACTTGTGAATATCACTTCAAACACTTCTTTGAAAATTACGATTGCCAGATGGCTTACGCCAAACGGCTTATCCATCTCTCAAGACGGGATTGAACCGAAGTTTCTCGTCAAATACAGCAATGAGGACCGAGAAGCGGGCCGCGACCCACAACTTGAAAAAGCGATTGAAATTTTAAAGCAATAAAAATGAAAGTTATTTTACTCAAAGATGTTAAAGGGGTAGGGAAGAGATTTGAGGAAAAATCGGTTTCTGACGGTTACGCCATGAACTTTCTCATCCCCAAAAAACTAGCGGTACCTGTCAGTCCGGCTTCTTTAAACATAGTTAAACAAATGAAAGAGCGGAGCGAGAAAAAGAGAATGGAAGAAGAAAAAGAAAAGAATGAAAAATTGTCAAAGCGACAAGAGAAGCACGAAGCGCTTGAGAGGTTTAGACAGGCCGGCCTCGCGAAGGAGAGTCTAGGCGGGGACAACATGTAGAACCTTTTTCTTAATAACTTTATTGTCAAAGTGGGTCTTGCGCTTATAACCAATAGAAACTAAACCGTCTCTGACAGCAAAAAGGGTGTGATCCCTACCCATTAAAACATTTTTACCAGCCAGAAAATCCGAACCTCGCTGGCGCACCAAAACAGAGCCTGCTTGAGCAGAGCCGCCCGAGGAAATCTTGATGCCAAGATATTTGGGATTTGAATCTCGGCCGTTTCTGGTTGTGCCTGCTGATTTTTTATGTGCCATAATTAAGTTGTATGAGTTTACAGGATATCTGGGAAAAAATCAAGCCCCAATCTCAAGTCGAAGTAGTCGCGCTTAATGAAAACGGGGAAATAGAATCTTTCCCTTTGTTTCGAAAACTTTTTTTGTCCATCACAATAATTTTGGTCGTTTCATTATCTTTTGGTATCGGTAGATTATCTGTAGTAGGGAAGAGGGAACCAATCAGGATCGAATATGATCCTGAAATTTCCAAGAATCAAGTAGCCTCGGTTATACAAACGGTCTCCAGTAGTAATGTCATCGTGTCTAAGAATGGCGTTCGTTATCACTATCTGCATTGCGCGGGGGCCAAACAAATCAAGGAAGAAAATAAGATTGTTTTTGCCTCGCCTGCGTCAGCTGAAGCGGCAGGTTATACTTTAGCAGCTAATTGTTCGCCCAAACCCTAGGGAACTGGATAAGTAAGATATAGCTTAATAGAGCCATTTTACAAATATTTTACTATCCAAATTGCTTGACTTCAAGGGTCAATCATGATAGCATGTGGGTAAGTCAGCAGGTGCTGGCTTTTCGTTTAGGGGAGCTCTTGCCATTATGGACACCTAAAATTAGAAATTTAATTTACTGTTATTTTACAGCTTACAACTATTAGTCTTCTCTTAAGCTTCTCATCTGGAGCTTTCGCGGTATTACCCGCGATACCATCGCTCGTAATACCTACGATTAGTCCAGAGATAACGGTAGAGTCGGTACCTAAAGAAGTAAAAGCTGAAGACTATCAACCGATTACGGATTCGAAAAACGTCGAAAAATTCGTCAATGACTATTTCGCCGACATTCCCGTTCTCGCTAAAATTGCAAAATGCGAGTCACGCTA
>MHWZ01000015.1:0-169 GCA_001825475.1 Candidatus Zambryskibacteria bacterium RIFOXYD2_FULL_43_10
TGGACAAACACTGGCGAGAAAAGTCTCGGCTCATGGCCACCGCATGGCCTGAACCCTCTCGACATAAAGGAATGGCGTCAGAAAGCGAAGGAAGTTCGGCTGAGAAGGCGATATCTTCGCGAGGACTACGGGCTCACTGGCGAGTATTTTGGTAAATATAATTCTCGCA
>MHWZ01000015.1:233-4333 GCA_001825475.1 Candidatus Zambryskibacteria bacterium RIFOXYD2_FULL_43_10
GCTCGAGGATAAAATCCGCAAAGATCCGGCAGAGGTGATACGGTATGCGTTTGAACGAGGACTTTTAACTAAGTGAAAGGTATGTGAATTGCGAAAATGTTCTCGGGCCAGCTTGCTTCGCAGGCTGGCCCGTTTTGTATATATAACAGCCAAGGATTAAGAGTTATAAACACTTTTGTGTTTTAGTAAATTGCTTTCCATTGTATAATTCAGTCAAATGGAGCCGAAATTTCAATCCTCTTTTATTCCCAAAGGACCTATTGTCTCTAATGTTCCTGGTGCTCCAATAGGGCGAAGGACACGACAAGAGAAGAGTTTGTTTTATATTCTGGCTTCGACTGTCTTTATCGTGTCTGTCCTGTCGGCCTTGGGTGTGTTCGGATATAAGTTTTATCTCAAATACAGTATTGATAAAATGGGCGCCGATTTAGAGGATGCCAGAATGACTCTTCAGCCGGAAGTGATTCGTGAACTGACTCGTTTGGATAACCGCATTCTCTCGTCTCAAAAATTACTTGCCCGACATCAAATTCTTTCTCCCTTGTTTGAATTTTTTGAAGTCTCCACACCCAAGACTGTGCGTTTCAAGGATTTCAGTTATATCAAAACTCCGCAAGGTCTCGAGCTTAAGATAATAGGCGAAGCGCGAGGATACGCGGCGCTTGCTCTTCAGGCGGATATTTTTGACAAGAGTCAGTATTTTAAAAATCCCATTTTTTCCGATCTCAGTCTCAATGAAAAGGGCGATGTGAATTTCTCCTTCAAGGCGATACTGGATCCGACTCTGGTGTCATATGAGAGGAAGGTGGAACGACTCGGCGCTTCTCCGATTGTGCCAACGGAGTCAACATCAACCAGTACGGCCACTTCCACTACAAACTAAAATGAAAACTAACACGTCCATTATCTTACTTCTCTTGTCTGTCGGACTTTTCTATACATTTACCAATGTTCAATATCAGGAGGTTCAACGGTTATCCGTTCTGGCCGGCGAATACAAAAAAGTATTGCAAAATGTTGCGGCCATCAGTGAATTAAGGGATCGTTTGCGCGTTACTTACGAGACGCTTCCCGTGGCGGAAATCGAGCGTATAAACAAAATGTTGCCGGATAATATCAATACCGTGCGATTGGCCCTTGACCTTGACTCAATGGCTTCACGCTACGGTATTTCCATTGACAGCATCAAGGTGGAAGTAGGCACGGCCGAAGACGCGAGTCTCGCGGTTTTGTCAGAATACGCCGAAGTGTACGATAAGGCCACAGTTTCTCTTGGTTTTATCTCAAGTTACGCGGACTTTATGCGTTTGCTGGCTGATATGGAAAAGAGTTTGCGGATTATGGATATCAAATCGGTTGCGTTGGAAACAAACGAGTCGGGCCTTTATGAGTACGAAATAGCGGTTGAAACATACTGGTTAAAATAATCGGATATATATGGACACGCTTAAAAATAACAAAGGAACATTGGCGGCGATTATAATCTTTATCGTGGCAATGTTTTTATACAATCTTTTCTTTAAGTCGGAAACGATCACTCTTCCCTCCGAAGCGCTGGCCGTCAGTATCGGAGACGATGTGATTAAGATGCGCGAAGAGCTTCAGGCCGTGACCTTAAGCCAAAACGTGTTTTCGTCCCCCAGCTTTCTGTTGTTGATTGATTTTAGCACTGAGGTGCCTCAACAACAGGTTGGAAGACCGAACCCATTCAATATTATCGGTCGAGACTAAAAATAATGGTTAATCCTGTCAAGAGTAAAGGATTGATTTCTGATATCCCAACGAGAAGTCTCAAGGATATAGAAATTTCAGGCAAAGTTCTCGAGTATATACCGCAAGAATCAGTTGAACATTATCGGGTGGTGCCTATAGGCGTAAGGGATGGCATACTCGAAGTAGGCGCGACAAATCCGAATGATCTTGAAGCTCGCGATGCGCTTAATTTTATCTCCTCGCGTATCGGTATGCCTTACAAACTCTTTCTGATTAGCGAAAGCGATTTCACCCTGATCTTGGAACGATATAAAGGGCTATCCGGTGAAGTCACTAAGGCGCTTTCCGAACTGGAATCGGAGCTTTCGGCCGCTGTCCCGCCGGAAACAAAAGGCGGTAAAAAGGAGGACAAACAAGAATCACCGGACGCCAGGATTGTGGAAGACGCTCCCGTTACCAAGATTGTCGCCACTATTTTAAATTATGCTTCTGAGGGTCGGGCCTCTGATATTCATATTGAACCAACGCACGAAAATGTCCGGGTGCGTTTCCGCGTGGATGGAGTGCTGAACACTTCGCTCATCTTGCCGCTCAAGGTTCACTCGGCAGTGGTGGCTCGCATTAAAATTCTCTCGAACATGCGTTTGGATGAGAAGCGCAAGCCTCAAGATGGCCGTTTCTCCGCCAAGATTGAAGACAGAAAAATTGACTTTCGTGTTTCCACTTTTCCAACTTATTACGGCGAGAAAGTGGTGATGCGCATCCTCGACCAGTCTCAGGGTATAAGAACTCTTGATGACATGAATTTCTCGGACACAAATTTGAAATTAATAAGAAAGGCGCTTCAACGTCCCTATGGTCTGGTGCTTATCACAGGACCCACCGGTTCCGGTAAATCGACTACCCTTTATGCCATGCTTAAAGAGGTAGATAGAGATCATAAGAATGTGCTTTCACTCGAGGATCCTGTGGAGTACAGCATAGACGGTGTCTCGCAATCCCAGATTCACCCGGAAATAGATTACACCTTTGCCACCGGCTTACGAACGACTCTGCGTCAAGACCCCGATATTATCATGGTAGGTGAGATTCGAGACAAAGAGACGGCCCATTTGGCTATTCAGGCGTCGCTGACCGGACATCTTGTCTTTTCCACTCTTCATACCAACAATGCTTTAGGCGCCATCCCCCGATTGATAGATATGGGTGTGGATCCGTATCTCATCGCTCCGACACTCGTACTTTCTATGGCTCAACGCTTGGTACGCAAACTTTGTCCGGACGGTGGAAGACCGCTTGCCGTGAAAGATTCCATTAAACTGATGATTGATAAACAATTTGAAGATTTACCGTCCGAATTTAAACAACGGCTCTCTTTCGGTAAAGAAGTTTATGAAATTGAACAAACACCGACGTGTCTCAATGGCACTTCTGGGCGCGTGGCGGTCATTGAAGTTATGGAGATGGATAAAGATATTGAATCGGTCATACTCAAAAATCCGACAGAGATCGAACTCTACAAAGTGGCGCGCGCCAAAGGCATGCTTTCTATGAAAGAAGACGCCATTCTCAAGGCCTTTCAAAGAATTATTCCCTTTGAAGAGATTAATACGCTATAATATGGGTATGAGTAAAAAATACACGGTTCTCATAGTGGATGATGACAAATTTCTGCTCGGTATGTACCGGAAAAAATTTGAACATGAGGGCGCCACCGTTGATGTCGCTCTTGGCGCCGAAGAAGCGCTCGGCAAACTGCGCGGTGGCGCCAAGCCCGATATTCTTATCCTTGATATCATCATGCCGAATATTGATGGATTGGAACTTCTGACAACTATTCGTAAGGAAAAACTTGTTCCCGAAGCATCCGTGATCATGCTTACCAATGAGAGCAACCCGGAAAAAATAGCCGAAGCCAAGAAACTTGGTATTAAAGGTTATCTTGTAAAGGCCACCCTTATTCCTTCGGAGGTGGTTGAAGAAGCTCTTAAAATCGCTAATCTCAAAACATAAAAATTTTAAAATAATGTCATGTCCACTACACCGGATAAACTTATAAACGAATTAGTTGAAATTGTCAGCAAAGAAGGCGCCTCGGACCTCCATCTTTCGGAAGGCCGGTCGCCGGTCATTCGTGTTTCTGGTTCATTGATTCCTTTGATGAAGATACCGGCGCTCGCGCGCGCCGATATGGAAGGACTTCTCTCTATTTTTCTTTCTCACGAAACAAAAATAGAATTTGAAAATCATAAAGAGGTTAACTTCGCATATAGTAATACCGGCAATTCGTCTGCGGAACGGCTGAAAATGCGTTTCAGATGCAATGTTTTTCTGGCGCTCGGTAAGATCGGTATTGCCATGAGATTAGTGCCGAATAAGATTAAAAG
>MHWZ01000015.1:4370-6975 GCA_001825475.1 Candidatus Zambryskibacteria bacterium RIFOXYD2_FULL_43_10
TTTGCCAGACGTCAGCAAGGCTTTTTCTTGGTGGTGGGTCCGGCCGGAGTGGGCAAGTCCACCACTCTTGCCACCATGATAGAGACCATCAATCTGGAACGACTTGAGCACATTATCACCATTGAGGATCCTGTTGAATACATTTTTGAGCCCAAGAAAGCGATTATTAATCAACGCGAAGTGAAGCTTGACACTCCCGATTTCCATTCTGCTCTCCAAGGAGTTTCTCGTCAGGATACCGATATCTTGATGATCGGTGAAATGCGCGATCCGGAAACAATCTCTACGGCGGTAACTGCGGCCGAGACCGGACACTTGGTGCTTTCCACTCTGCATACTAACACCGCCGGTCAAACCGTGGATCGTATTATTGATTCTTTCCCGGCCGACCAGCAAACCCAAATACGCATTCAGTTGGCCGGTTCTCTGTTGGGTATTTTTTCTCAGCGACTCTTGCCGCGTATCTCGGGTGGGCTTGTTCCGGCCTTTGAACTTCTCATCAATAATAGCGCGGTCGCCAATCTGATTCGTGATATGCGCACTCACGAGATTAACACCGTGATTGAAACCAGTTCAACAGAGGGAATGATTGATCTCAACAGATGTTTGGCCGATTTGGTTCGAAGAGGGGAAGTAACCGTCAACAATGCCTTTCAATTTTCCGCCAACCCAAAGACGTTAGAGCGTATGATTTAGTTCGATAAACTCACTATAAATAAACACGCATGTTATTCAACTATCAAGCTCTTGAAAATTCCGGTAAGCGCACTTCTGGTTCAATAGAAGCGGTTTCTCTCGATGTGGCCGTCGGCGCTCTTCAAAGACGGGGACTTATTATTTCCGAGATAAATCCAGCCGATAAAGAATCATGGTTATCCAAGATTAAGTTTGGTTCGGGCGTCTCGCATAAAGAGGTGGTCATGCTCTCACGGCAAATGGCCACACTTTTTGAAGCGCAGGTTTCCGCTCTGAAGATCTTTACTCTTCTTTCGTCGGAAGTGGAAAATCAGAGTCTCAAGAGAAGCCTGATTCAAATAACGGATGATCTCCAGGCGGGCAGTAATATTTCCAAGGCGCTTGCTAAACATCCGGGCATTTTTTCCGACTTTTATGTTAACATGGTTCGGTCTGGAGAAGAGACCGGGAAATTAAGCGAAACTTTTAATCACCTGGCTGATTATCTGGACCGTAACTACGAAGTAATTTCTAAAACAAAAAACGCCTTAATTTATCCGGCTTTCGTTATTACAGTTTTTATTGCGGTGATGGTCTTGATGTTTACAGTTATTATTCCCAAGATAAGTCTGATTATTATCGAATCCGGTCAGACGGTGCCGTTCTATACTCAAATTGTTTTTGCTGTCAGCAATTTTTTCGTCAGTTATGGCGTGATTTTACCCGTCGTTCTGATAGTTTTCGGTTTTTTCGTGGTGCGTTACACTCGCACGACTGAGGGCAGATCACAGCTGGCCCGTTTCAAACTCTCGGTGCCCTACATAGGCAATCTCTATAAGAAACTTTACCTTTCAATCATTGCAGACAACATGAACACCATGGTGCTCTCCGGTATCCCTATGATCAAGGCTATTGAAGTTACCGCTTCGGTTGTTGGTAATGAAGTTTACGCAGAGATTCTTGGCGAGAGTTTGCTGGCGGTCAAAGGGGGCAGTTCGTTTTCACAGTCACTTTCTCAATACGAAGAAATTCCTGGTATTCTTGTCCAAATGATAAGAGTGGGGGAGGAATCTGGCGAACTTGGTTCAATTTTGGGCACCATGGCGCGCTTTTACCAGCGGGAGGTTATCAACGCTGTTGATACTTTGGTGAGTCTGATTGAGCCGGTCATGATTGTTCTTTTGGGTCTGGGGGTCGGTGTTCTCTTGGCCTCCGTACTTATCCCCATATACGACATTGCCAATTCTGCCGGGCTTTAGAGTATAATAAGGGTACTCACTTAATAGGTGATTTACAAGATTATAGATAAAATTCTTAAGAATATGATTAGAAAAGGAAAAAGTGCCGCCGGTTTTACCTTGATCGAACTTCTGGTTGTTATCGCCATCATTGGCATTCTCTCATCCGTAGTGTTGGCGTCGTTAAATACCGCTCGCAACAAAGGCAATAATGCCAAAATAAAGGCCCAGCTTTCCGGCGCCAGAGCCGCGGCCGAGATATTCTACGATAACACCAGCAATTCCTATACGGGGCTTTGCACTTCTGGTGGTACGAACCCAATGACTCCGTATTTGACCGCTGCCAATTATCCTGGAACTCCGACGATTACATGCAATACAAGCGCGACGGCTTACGCCATGTCTGTTCCTTTATCCGTCGCTGAAGGGACGGCTACTAATTGGTGCATAGATAGTTTTGGTAATTCCAAAGGTAGAGCAAGCGTTGCGCCAGCTGCCGGTACCGAGTGTTAATAGGGCGTTTGTCGCTTAAATTTATGTCAAACAAAGACAAGGGGTTTACCCTGATTGAACTTTTGGTTGTCATTGCCATTATCGGCGTTCTTTCATCGGTGGTACTTGCGTCCCTTAACACTGCGCGTGCCAAGGGTAACGACGCCAAAGTTAAGGCGCAGCTAGCAGGTCTTCGAGCT
>MHWZ01000015.1:6989-7340 GCA_001825475.1 Candidatus Zambryskibacteria bacterium RIFOXYD2_FULL_43_10
TTACGATACGAATAGCCATTATGGCACCGTGGCTTCTGATTCGTGCACCGACGTTACTCCGGATTTCTTTGAGGATACTGCTTCCGGTATGGTTCAGTACACCACACAAACCAATTATCCGACTGGTGCTACGCTCTCATGCCACACAGACACTTCCGCTTATGCAGTTTCGGCATTACTCTTGTCAACTACCACAGCCGCTTGGTGTGTGGATAGTACTGGGGCTTCTAGACAAATTCCGGCTAATCTCCTAGGCGGAGAGGTTTCTTGTCCGTAATGACAGAAAGAGAAAAAGGCCTGTCCACCGACAAGGCGGGCTTTACCTTGATAGAACTTCTGGTTTCCATTGCT
>MHWZ01000015.1:7406-8594 GCA_001825475.1 Candidatus Zambryskibacteria bacterium RIFOXYD2_FULL_43_10
CACAGACCAACTATCCGACCGGCGCCACTCTTACTTGTCATTCTACTGTCAGCGCTTACGCAATGTCGGCTTTCTTGCCGGGAGTGGGCGGCACTAACTCATGGTGTGTGGATAGTCTGGGTAATTCCAAAGCTCGAGATACCGCCATCAACAGCCCGGCGTGTTAGATAGATAAAGTTGCTATAATCTAAAGATGGTTAGCGTTTTTCTTTTCGTCTTGGGAGACTCTCAGCAAGGACGGTCCTTGCTGAGAGTCTCTGATTTAATTTACGAAGTAATTCTCTACGAAATCCTGAAATGATTTGGAATCTTTAAAATAATCTGGAAAATTCTCTGGATTGAGCAATCTTCTCTCTATTCTATCTTCACCGATATAATCACGATAACTAGAGTATCTATATGATTTAAGAAACGTAGCCATATCAGCTGAAGGTTTCTTTATTTTATTCTCCCAATCAGGAAACCTAATCTCTAAAAGATTAATGTGGATATAGCCAAAGAGATGCCTTAAATAGTTATCATCAACTCCAATTAATTTTGACTTGAATAATCCGCCAAATAGAGCACCCTTCCTTTCATATCTAATATTAAAATACATTGAATATCCTGTACCCAATTTCTTCATAAACTTGGTAATTCCTCCATCTACCTCTTGTCTTATTAACAAATGAAAGTGATTAGTCATCATACACCATGCACCGATTGAAACGATGCGGTTACCTTTATCTAGTAATAAGATTTTAATAAATGATCTATTTTGCTTATCTAAAATATTGTCCAAGCGAAAAGAATCATCTGAATTCGCTAGATATAAAAGCATCATAAACCGCTCGTAATCTCTATTAGCTTTAAAAATTACTCGTTTATCTATCCCACGATTATAAATATGATAGTACTCATCAGTGATGAACGGATCTTTGCGTAGCATCTATAAATAATAACAATATGTGCATCTTTCAGCAAGGACGGTCCTTGCTGGGAAATCCTTTGCCGGAAATATCAGACTTTTTATCTCACAGAGTGTTATAATGATAGTCAATGTTAGTTCTTCTCTTTCTTCTAGGAACAGTTGTGGGTAGTTTCTTAAATGTTGTCGGGTTGCGCTGGGATTCACCCCGCCACGACGGGGCGTGGTCGAACTTTGGCGGCCGTTCAATTTGTCCGAATTGTTTCAAGATGTTGCGCTGG
>MHWZ01000015.1:8600-12289 GCA_001825475.1 Candidatus Zambryskibacteria bacterium RIFOXYD2_FULL_43_10
CTTGTGCCAATCTTAAGTTTCTTGATTCAGAAAGGCCGGTGTAGAAATTGTGTGACAAGAATATCATATCAGTATCCTCTGATTGAACTTTGGACAGGATTAATATTTGTTACTGTTCCCTACATTTTTATATCCGTCTTTTGTATTTATATTGTTATCACTATTTATGATTTCAAGCATAAGATTATTCCCGACGAGCTTGTATATGCGGCGATTTTAATATCCCTGGTTGTTCGATGGTGGCTTGGCGGTTCTGCCGTGGATTGGTGGGCCGGCCCCATTTTATTTGCATTTTTTGCGTCAATTTGGCTTTTATCGCGAGGGAGAGCTATGGGCTTTGGTGATGCTAAACTCGGACTTTCCGTCGGTTTTCTACTGGGCGCGGTCCAAGGTTTCTCCGCCATTATTCTTGCTTTTTGGATTGGCGCACTTGGTTCTTTGACATATCTGCTTCTGAACAAAACAGGCTTTATTAAAAAGGCTAAAAAGCTTACAATGAAAAGCGAGATACCATTCGCTCCCTTTATAATACTGGGCGCTTGGTTGTCTCTGATATTTGACCTCAATATCTTTTATGTTATATCGTTCTAAAAAAAGTTTGGGATTTACTCTGATTGAACTTTTGGTCTCTATCAGTATAGTATCCGTCATTCTTACGGTAGTAGTTTTGAATCAGTCAACTTACACCGACGGCGCCGCATTGACCAATCTTGCCGATGAAATTAGCTCCACTATTTCACAGGCCCAGGCCTATGGTATAGGAGTCAAAGAAGTTTCTGCTGGTTCCAGTGAATTCAATGCTTCTTATGGTCTGGCCTTTAGTCTTCTTGGCTCCGGTTCAAACACGGCCTATATTTATTTTGCCGATCTGAATGGAGACAGGATCTACACTGGAAACTGGTCATGTGATACCGCGGAATGTTTGAGCAGGGTCAACATCACTCGTGGCAATGTGATAGATAAGATATGTGCGGTGAAGATTTCCGGCACGGATAATTGCAATATAAGCAGGGCCGATGTTAGTTTCGCCCGTCCCAGTACTGAAGCCCAGATTGTATTGTTTAACAGCGGCGGGGCTCCCTCTTTTCTTAATAATAACGAGAAGGGTGTAAGATTTGAACTTAGGAGTCCGCGCGGCTCCATGAGATCGGTTACGATTTACACCACGGGTCAAATATCAACACAATGAGAAAAGGATTTACCTTAATTGAATTAATGGTCGCCATGTCGATTTTTATAGTTGTCATGACGATATCCATGGGCTCGATTCTCGGTGTTTTTGATGCTAATCGCAAATCAAGGTCTTTAAAAATCGTGCTCAATAATCTTAATCTGGCCGTCGAGAGCATGTCGAAAGAAATGCGGTTTGGCAAGAATTATCACTGCGAAGAATTTCCAACCGCTTCGCCACCATTTACTACACCCCAAAATTGCGCACCGGGCGGCAAACTCATGAGTTTTCTTTCAAGCGACAATCTTCAGATTGTCTATAAACTTAATGGAACTACTATTGAAAAATCTATAAATGGCGGTAGTACCTACATTGCAGTAACGGCACCGGAGATTACTATCGATGATCTCACTTTCTATACTCTGGGTGCGCTCACAAGTGATACTTTGCAACCGAAAGTGATTATAAAAATTAAAAGTCATGCGGGCACAACAGATATCGGTCGGTCTGATTTTACATTACAAACCCTCGTCTCGCAGAGAGTACTCGACATATGAAAAGTATGAAAAATAAAGGATTTACCATTGTAGAAAGTCTCGTGGCCATCACTGTACTGGTTCTAGTAATTACCGGAACAGCCAGTGCGATACAGACAAGCATTTCATCTTATATTTTTTCTAAAGACCAAATTATCGCTTTCTATCTCGCTCAAGAAGGGTTCGAACAGGTAAGAAATATCCGAGACGAGAACGCTCTTGTTGGGCGCAATTGGCTTACAAACCTTGACCCATGCCTGACCTCCAATGGATGCTATGTTGATGTCTTAAAACCTAATCCGCTTCCTTCATCATGCGGCACGAACTGCCCGGTGATTAATCAGAACCAGAATAACGGTTTCTATGGCTATGATGAGGGTCAGGATTGGAAGCCAACGGTATTCAATCGAAGAATTGTAATGCAGCAAATTAATTCTAGAGAAGTTTCTATCACCGTTACAATTGACTGGTCTAAGGGCGTCACGGCGCGACAATTCAGGGCCAAAGAAAATCTTTTAAACTGGCAACAACAATGAGAAATAAAGGCTTTACACTTTTTGTGGCGATTGTCGTGATGGGTACGCTCTTGTTGATAGCGGCGGGGATAGCAAGTCTCGCTGTCAGGCAAGCCCTTATCTCCGCTTCTGGCCGCGAATCCCAACAAGCATTCTACGCCGCCGATACCGGTATTGAGTGCGCTCTCTACTGGGATGTCCAAAATCCTGCCGGGTTTAGCGCCTTTTCCACTTCTACGGGCTCAACCATTTTCTGTAATAAGGACAGCAACAATCCCGGTAATCAGTGGGTGGTGGGCGGCAATGATACTAGTACGATTAACCGTATCGATTTTCTTCCCGATTCATCTTGCGCCATCGTGATTGTGACCAAGGCTTATATTAGTGGCGTTTTAAAAACGACCATTGAGTCCAAGGGTTACAATAGTTGCGATTTGTCCAATCCTCGACGGGTGGAACGCGCCGTGCGCGCCACATATTAATAATGTCAAAAGTCCCAAAGGGTATAATAGAACGAGTAAAAAAACTGCGTGAGACCATAGAGCATCATGCCAAGCTCTATCACACTTATGATCGGCCAGAAATTTCCGATGAAGCATATGACGCGCTCATCCGTGAACTTGAGGAAGTTGAATCAACTTATCCTGAATTAGCTACACCCGCTTCGCCTACTCAACGAGTGGGCGGGGCGATACTTGAAAAATTTGAGAAAGTAGAACATGTCGTGCCCCAATGGTCCTTTAATGACGCTTTTGACGAAGATGATATTCACGCGTTTGATGAGAGAATCAAGCGGGCTTTGAAAACTTCTCCGGAATATACCACGGAATTGAAAATAGACGGTCTTAAAATAGTTTTAACATACGAAAATGGAATTCTGAAAACGGCCGCTACGCGTGGCGATGGTCGAGTCGGCGAGGATGTTACAAATAATGTTCGCACTATTGGATCGATACCATTAAGACTTAAAAGATCACTGGATATCATAGTTGAGGGTGAGATTTGGATGGCCAAAAGTGTTTTCAACGCATTGAACCGAGAGAGGAAAAAGAAGGGCGAAGAGTTGTTTGCCAACCCTAGAAATATTGCCGCGGGTTCTATTCGTCAGCTTGATCCGGCCGTTACCAAAGCGAGAAGACTTGATTCATTTGTTTATGATATTGCCTCCCTGAACCCAAGGTCAGACCTTAAGAGATCCCAAGGTCTGACATTTGATACTCAAGAAAAGGAACTCGAACTTTTACGGCAACTTGGTTTTAAGGTGAATCCTCATTTTAAAAGATTTACAGATATTGGGGGGGTGATTAAATATTGGAAATTGTGGCAAGATCGGAAGGAAAAAGAAGATTATCTTGTGGATGGTATTGTGGTTAAGGTAAACGAAAAAAAGTTTCAAGATGTTTTAGGTTATACCGGCAAATCGCCGCGTTTTGGTATCGCTTTTAAATTTCAGGCCGAACAGGTAAC
>MHWZ01000016.1:0-839 GCA_001825475.1 Candidatus Zambryskibacteria bacterium RIFOXYD2_FULL_43_10
GGTTGTGTTGGCATTCAAAGGTTCATACAGGTCGTAGAAATTCTGAAATACACATACCGTATGATATATTGTACGGGCAATGACTCCTATTTCGCTAAATTGGCAGAATGAAAAAGATGATTTTGAGATAGAAGGGGGACACAAACTCTCGGGTTCTATTACTACCAACGCCTCTAAGAACGGCGCCATGCATCTATTTGCCGCCGCGCTTGTTAACCGTGGTAAAACTACCCTTAAAAACATTCCGCGGATTGAAGAAGTAAGTCGGTTTATAGAAATTTTCAGGAGTTTGGGTATCAAGGTAGTCTGGATTGGTAAAAATACTCTCACTATTGAGCCACCGAAAACTTTTTCTTTCTCTCATATAAACAGCCGTTCCACTGGCAAGATTCGTTCCGCGTTAATGCTTATTGGTCCGCTTTCTAATCGACTAAAATCTTTTAAACTGCCGCATATCGGCGGTTGTCAGATGGGGGAGAGAACTATTGCCGCTCATCGTTACGCGCTTGAGGACCTCGGACTCAAGATTATAACGAGGGATAGTTATTATGAAATTACAACCGGTCATAAAATTAAGAATGAAACGGTAATGTACGAGGCGTCGGATACCGGTACCACCAACGCTATTTTGCGCGCGGCTGTCCTACCCGCCTCGCCGACGGACGGGCCACAGCGAACTACCATAGATTTTGCCCAACAGAATTACATGGTACTTGAAGTATGTTATTTCTTGCAGAAGCTTGGAATAAAGATAAGCGGTATCGGTACCAAAACACTTATTATTGAAGGCAATCCCAATATTGAACCAGATATTGAGTATTCCAATAGCGAGGACCCCA
>MHWZ01000016.1:875-5254 GCA_001825475.1 Candidatus Zambryskibacteria bacterium RIFOXYD2_FULL_43_10
AGTAGAACTATTGAAGCTTGAGAAAATGGGACTGCGTTACGATATCTCTAAAACTTATCTTGCCGCTAATGGCCACACCAGACTTGCTGACCTGACTATTAGACCTTCCAAACTCAAGGCGCTGCATGACAAGATTCACGCTCAACCGTATCCGGGTATTAATACCGACAACCTTCCATTTTTTGTTCCGATAGCAACACAGGCCGAAGGCACGACATTAATCCACGACTGGATGTGGGAAGATAGGGCCATTTTCTTTACCGAACTCAATCGTTTAGGAGCCACTGTGCGTTTGGCCGACCCGCATCGGGTTTTTATTGACGGACCCTCTAAACTCAAGGGCGCGCAAATTGTTTGTCCTCCGGCGCTTCGTCCGGCTGTCATGCTCATGGTGGCCATGTTGGGAGCGGAAGGCAAATCAATCTTGCGCAATGTTTATGCCATTAATCGCGGTTATGAAAATATTGTTGGACGATTAAATAAAATCGGCGCGAAAATTAAAATACTCAAATCATAAAGGACCTTTCTTGTGTCGGTGGCGAATTTGGGGGACAGGTGTATTATAAAATTAGACCGGTATTAGAAAGGAGGACAAATGGTAAAACTCTGGCGGGCCCTGCAGGCCAACGTCCAGTGGTACTGGCTGGACATCGTGCATTGGTGGAATGGGAAAAGAATGAGGAGGAAACATGGGGCACGAATGTAAAGAATACTACAAAGGAAAGGACGGGAGAATTTATGAACGGAAACGATGGGTCCGATTCCAATGGAAGACCGTTTATTGGGGGCCCCGGCAGTTTGCTGGGGTCGAAAGACGATCAAATGTTTCAAAAGCTCAACTTACGGGACGCGTTGATATTGTTCAGCGTTTTGCATCTGAGCGACCCTGACTTCTTGCCCGACGATTCGTGGCATGAGCTCTGTTTTGAAGTTTGAAAGGGGGTGGTCTGTATCTACCTCCTCGCCAAGGGACGTCCCAGTCTCTTCCCACCCAAACAATCGGAGCCGAGAACCAACGTTGTTGGTTCTCGGCCCCCCATCTGACACGGAGACCATATGATGGCCTCTGTTTTTTGTTTAATTAATATGTATAATGAAAACAGACTTTTCAGTTCATAACGATTTTCAACAACACGGAAGGAGACAGATACTATGACTTTGTGTGTTTACAGAAGATGTCTAAGTGAAGTTGATGAATCTAATTGGCATATCGAAGTAGCGATTGGGGTGATGCACCCCAATTGCTACGAGCTTTATGTTAAGGATTCGACATGTGTGTGGTGCCATAAGTTTGTGGATGTGGCTAGTAAGAATGCCGTTAGTTATGAGAATAGATTCTATCACGCATCCTGTCTGGATGAAAAATCACTCTCACGACAGGGCATCCAAGTACAGTTGGCTCTTAATTTCGGAGAGATGTAGAAGGGAGGTGTGTCATGAACGGAGACAGAAATGTCTCCGTTATTTTTTGTGGTAAATATAGAAGTGCGGGTGTATTATCGGGGCAGACGGGCAAAAATGGAGGAGGGTAATCCAATGAAAACGTTGATAATTGGGCTGTTTTGGGTTATTGGCGGATTGGTGTCCAGTATGCAGGTCTCGGCGCAGATTCCTCCAGATTTAAAGAGGGAAATGCGTTTGGAGATACCGGAGCACAGAGGTCCAGCCATTGAACTCGGAGACTCATCACTGGTGGCCGCTATCTTGTTTTATCCCAGAGCTAGACTTTGGGTTGTCACCAAAATCCATATTGTTGATCACGGCCCTCCTCTTCGAGGAAAGTTTGGTGACGATGATGTTGAGACTATTTCTAGGGAAATAGATGGCAAACAGGTGGAGCTTTATCGAAAGAAAAGAGAGAAAAGGGAAAGGGACGAAGAAAATGGGGAACGAGCCTAGTTTCTTTTTCCGGAGAAAGTATAAACGGGGGCAAGCCGCGCCCCCGTTTTGTTTTTATTTTTCCTTTTCTAAGGCCAGCCTAAGCGAGAACAGTGCCTCTGACTTGAGTTTTACTTTTATCCAATCTTTTTGTTTTTCGGTCAATAATTCACCCATACCGGAAAGTATATTTCTGTCATTAAATTTTTCCATAGCACCAATGACTTTCTTTAGAAACTCATGGTATGTTACACCCATACGGGCTTCAACGATTTTTTTGTTTGGTAGCCAATCGTGTGATAGCATAAATTGCATATCAAAAATGTCGCGGTTAGTTTTACCGATTCTCTCGTACATAGCGCAAAGTTTATGAGCCGCCATATCCTCTTTCGTCATCACTTGCATAGAAATGCCGAGGAACGACCTTACTTCATATTTTGAACCAAACTCCCGACGATTAATTTCCACTTTAATATTTTGAGCATGAATATTTTTCTCATCATAAGAAAGAATGTAAAATAAATTAAATCTTTTCTTTCTTGCTTGTTTTAATTTTCCGTAATTTAGAAGTATGGCTTTTACACGTTCAAATACATAGTCCTCTTTTCCCGAGTCGAGCAAATCAAAATCCAAATCTACCGAAAAACGGTCAAGGTGATAAAAAAGTGAAGCGGCGGTCCCGCCCTTAAATCCTAAAATCGTACTGATGGTGGCATCAGTATAAATATCCTTTAGGATTTTGATGAGAATATTTTTATGTGTCGCAGTGTCAAGAGACATGAGTTTTGTACATTTTTACCATTTTTACCATTCGCTTATTGCCACCATAGATAGGCAAAATTTCATAAACCTTATCCCAATTCAGATCTGATAAATTATCAAAATGGTAGTCTTTATTTAGATAGACAACATCCAAAAATGCTCTCTCGGTTGAAGCAATGCTATAATTTTCCTTCGACTCTATGCCGGCCTGATTGGTGAGAATAGTATCTTTAATTTTACGATAAGAGTATTTCTGTCCATCGCACTCAATCTCTTTTGTGGTATATGACACGACAAAAATTTGACCATACAGTTGGAAGGTAATTCCAGCTGCTCCTAAAACTGTCTCCATACTTATATATGAAGGGGTGTATATTTTCGTAGCCAGTTCGTATTTATCATAGTTTTTGTTTTTTGAATAAATACCTCTCCGTATTGCATTTAATTTACCTGCCTTAACATAGCGATTGATCTTTTTTTTAACAAAATTTACATCCGACTCTCCCCATAGCAGAACTACATCTTTGAAAGTAAAGACGGTTTTGTTTGATCTCATTAGGTCTAAAATGTAGCCTTTTTCCATAATAATATGATTATATATTTTATTAGTACCCAAATATGGGTACCTTTGGTTTAAATCATATACCACATTGTCAATAGGTACAAATGTCTCCATTAGAGCTTTTGAAAAAGCAGAATAATACCAAAACAGGTGTAGGGGTAAAGGACAAATTATCTTTTAGTATTATAAAACTATTTTTGAAAGGTCAAAATATGCAACCCAGAAAAGTCCTTGACATTTAAAGGTCATAAGTGTATTCTGCGGATTAGAATTTCAGGAAAAACTCCCGGGAAGGACGTTAGATTACTTACTCTGAAAAGGGTCAGTTTCCCAATCTAGCGTCCCTTCTGGGAGTTTTTCTTTAGAGAATTACGGAGTAGCGGTAGGGTGGGGAGGAATTCAGACTTTCTTTCCTCCTTATTAGAACATATTTGATAGCGGCGCTCAATATCTGTGCTGTGGATAAAACATATTGCATAAATTCAAATACATAATAGTATTATAAGCGTATCAGAAAAGGACATCTTTCGAGGGGAAACCGAAAGATGTGTGAGTTTGCGATATGCAACAGGTTTCCCACACAAAAGAAAAGTTACAAACAAAAGCCACACGGTTTTCTCGTGTGGCTTTTGTTTGTGGAAAATATTAATAATCATAAAGATTAATAATTAATAAATTAAAAAATATGAATTTATACAAAATAAATAATTACTTAAACAAAACAATTACTATAGCGGCGATCATTACCATGTCCGCTATATTGCTCGTTGGCGTTCAGACGGCTCTTGCCGATACTGTTCCGGTTCCATGTGAATGTACCAATCCTGTGACCGAAACTATGTTTAGCGATATCTCCAATACTGTTGTCGGAGGAGGCAATGCTGTAGCGCTTACCTTCATTCACTCGGCCTGGACGGCATCAATCCCGGGCGCAACTTGGATTTGGGAAGAAAACCCAGTTAACCCTGTTCTTGAAACAAAGAGTTTCGAAAAAAGCTTTACGGTTGTCGGCACAGTGTTGTCAGCGCAGTTAGATATCGCTTCTGATAACAGCTACAAGGTTTTCATTGATAACGTACAAGTCGCCGCAGATCCAGCAGAAAATAACTTCCAACTGGCAACGCAGGACACGCATAATCTGACAGCAGTCGTAACTCCCGGAACACATACTCTCCGC
>MHWZ01000016.1:5306-5435 GCA_001825475.1 Candidatus Zambryskibacteria bacterium RIFOXYD2_FULL_43_10
GACTCTTATACAAATTTGAAGTTAAAACTTGCCCGCCCGAGTGCTGTGGTGGAGAGGTAACAGTGACTAACAACAATGTTGCCGTGGTAAGAAACAATGTCAGCGTGCAAGCAAACACTGGTGGAAATA
>MHWZ01000016.1:5487-6848 GCA_001825475.1 Candidatus Zambryskibacteria bacterium RIFOXYD2_FULL_43_10
ATCAAATAATAACAACACCGGCGGTCGTGGTGGGAGAGGTGGTAATGGCGGAACCGGGGGCGTAGTTGTTATCGGCAATGCCAGCGCCGGTTCAAGTGTCTTGAACAAAGTAAACACCAATATCGTCCGCGTTAGAAGATAGCTCTTTGTAGAAACTACTTGGAATCCAAGAAATGAGGGAGAGGGAAACATCCTTTGCTTCTTGGATTCCAAGAATCCAAGAGGTTGATAAAACAAAATTTTTCCTCAGTTAGCCCTTAAGGGACCGAAGAAAAATTTTGATTAATTACAAGTTAATTAAGTAAAGAAAACAAATGAAGAAAATTACAGCAATCTTTGCTATCGTGGCTCTCTTGAGCTTTGCCTCACCGGCATTAGCTCATGGAGGACATCACGGGAGCAGTGATGATGTAACTGTGACCAACCACAACAGTGCATCCGTTACAAACACAGTAAATGTTTCTGCTTCAACCGGAGGCAATGATGCCAACGGCGGAACTGGAAGCGCGGCCGGCAATGGCGGAGATGTTAATCACTCCGACGACAATAACGCTGGCGGTAACGGCGGTAACGGCGGCAATGGTGGCGAAGGAGGTGTGGTTTACACTGGTAATGCTTACGCCATGTCATTGATAGAAAATGACGTCAACTACAATGAGATAGAGGTTGATGTTGATTGTGATTGTGAGGGCGATGTTGATGATGTAACTGTTACCAACCACAACAGTGCATCTGTTGGGAATAACGTTGATGTCAGAGCTAGGACCGGACACAATGAAGCAAACGGCGGAGACGCTGGATGTGATTGTGTTGGTGGCGGCGACGGCGGGAACGTTAATCATTCTGAAGATCACAACGCTGGTGGTAATGGCGGTAATGCAGGTCATGGTGGATGGGGCGGATATATTAATACCGGAAATGCCGAAGCAGGCTCTGGTATTGTGAATCTCGTTAACACCAACATCACTCGTATTCTAAGATAGTTCTTTTCCGAAAGGCCCTTGGGCCTTCGGGTCTAGCCCCATTGTTTAAGGTTCGACCTTTAGAATTCCTAAGGTCGAACCTTGGAGAATGAAATGGAGCTAGATTCGAGGGAATGAAGAAGCTCACAAAACAAATATTTTCTGTGATTCTCGGACTAGGTCTTGCCTCGCCGCTTTATGCTACAGAAATTATTAATAATGTTTCATCTTCAGCTTCAACAGGTGGCAACTCGGCGGCTCCCGCCGGAGGCGGGCAGGCTGGAGAAGTTATCCAAGGTGAGAGTAGAGCGCAGGTGAAGATTTACACCGAAGTTGACGGGGAAGTCATTACCAACATTGACGAAGCTGTGGTGGCTCCTGTTGGTGAAAAAGCAGTGA
>MHWZ01000016.1:6861-10150 GCA_001825475.1 Candidatus Zambryskibacteria bacterium RIFOXYD2_FULL_43_10
TAAATTTACCTAGCGTTAAATCCTCAAGAAGCGTCGAAGTGGAAGCCGGCGGGGAAAATTCTTCTACGACCACAGCCAAGATTGTGCAAAGTTCAATTTTGCACACGGCGGTGAGTCCTGTACTAGCGTTCTTAAATAAAATTTTTAATTATGTTTTATCAATTTTTAGCTAATAACATGGAGACACTAAGGCGCCTGTCAGCGATATCGCTGATCGTCGCTTTGGTTTTCGCACCTCTTTATCCCTTGCAAGTCATGGCCCAAGAGGCAATTGAAGAAGCGCCAGTGGAAGAAATGCCGATTCCGTCTGAACAAAGTGCGGAATCGAGCATCCTCGATTTGCCAACTGAATCAGACGACTCAGTGCAAATCGGGACAGGAGACGCAACAGCCGAAACTGAAACTGTTAGTCAAGTCAATATTAATGAAGTTGAGGCCCAGCCTCTACCGGAAGAGAATGCCGAGGTTATTTTGATTAACAACGAAGGTGTGGTAGAAAATGAGGCTACCACTACTGCCGCGACGGGGGAGAATAACGCTTCCTCTACAAGCGAGACTGAAATTACGACAGGCGATGCCTATGCCTCTGCCAATGTTGTCTCGGTAGTTAATCTTAATCTGGTTGAATCAAACGGTTTCTTGTATCTTTTAAATAATTTCCTTCAGTCGCTTGGACACATTGATCTCCGGCTATTTACTTCTTCTGAAACACCTTCCGAAAATCCCTGTGGTACTCCAACTTGCGATGACCTCGCCTCCACTCTTGACGTAGAAACACAAAATGAAGCCACCATTTCCAACGTAGTTATCGCGCGTTCTTCTACGGGCTCCAACTTCGCGACGGGGAGCAACGCTTTGATAAACACCGGCAATGCTTACGCCGGCGCCAACGTGGTCAATATCGCCAACACCAATATTATTAATTCAAATTATCTGCTCTTCGCCTTCAATAACTTTGGCGGCTGGGACGGCGACCTCATCTTCCCTAATTCCGATTTCTTCTCCTCTTTCTTTACGTCGTCTTTTCTGGGCGGAGGCGCGAATGTTTCCAATACCAATTCAGCCAATATTGAAAATGAAGTGGAAACTTCGGCAGAGACGGGAGAAAATGGGGCGGAAGGCGATGGAAGTTTGATTGAAACCGGCAATGCTCTCGCCGGTAGCAACGTTACTAATGTTGTGAACACTAATCTCTTCAATTCTCCAACATTCTTTGTAGTCTTCAGAATCTTCGGCAACTGGAACGGTTCGGTATTCAACGCGCCGGAGGGAATAAGTTGGGCCGAAACTCCGTCTGGTCTTGAGCTCTTCTCTTCCGACGAAGCGGGCGAAGATGAAGGTGTAAGCGGGGGAGGCATTGCTGTGGAGACTAATAATACCGCTAATATCAGAAACAACGTCAAAGTATTTGCTCTCACGGGGGAAAATAAAGCGACAAGCGCGAATGGCGACGCGTCTATTGATACCGGTAACGCTTATGCCGGAGCCAATGTTTTAAATGTTATCAATAGCAATATTGTAAGTTCCAACTGGATTATCGCGCTTATCAACATCTTCGGAGACTGGAGCGGAAATATTTCATTTGGCCAACCGGATCTCTGGGTAGCTACGCAAGTTGAGGGACCGGAAACTTTAAGTCCCGGCTCGGAAGCCATCTTCCATACCACAGTCGCCAATCGCGGTGATGCTTCGGCGTCAAACGTACGATTCAACGGAAATTTTGACCCGGAATTCATTGGTTTCCAAGATATGGATTACGGCGAGACATATTCTTGGGACCTTGGAACTCTGGCACCCGGCGAGATAAAAGAGTTTTCATATAACGCAAGGGTCAGTAATGGTCTGCCGTATGGAGATACTTTGGTTGACCACGCGTTTGAAGTTTCGGCCAATGAGACCGACGGCAATCCGGCTGATAATTCCGATACAGTTTCTCTCTTGACTCGCCACTTACGGCCAGTCGGCAGGAGGATTTCTTACGAAAGTATTACAAAATCAAGCACTTACCCCTCTCTTTATATCACTAAAACAAATTCCGCTACCAGCACGGATATTACCGCTTCGAGTAGTGTGGATTATACGATTGTCGTAACAAACGAAGGAGGTTCCGCCTTTGAGGGAATTCTCTATGATGTTCTCAAGGATGAAAACGGGAAGATTATAACCAAAAATGAGTGGGAACTTGGTGAAATTTTTCCGAATGAAGAAATTACCATTACCTATACGGCAGTCTTTAACGCAAGCACCACTCCCGGGGTTTATACAAATACCGCTTGGATTGAGGCCTTGGGAGGGGCTTACCCTCAAGACCCTGATTTAAGCACTGACGCCTCTTCGGGTGTTGCTTCTTCTCGTATCACTGTCTCGGGGAGTCTTTCGGCAAATGAAGGCGAAGTTCTCGGAGTAAGTTGCGGTCTTTATATGGATAAGTTTATCCGCCAGGGTGTGAATAACGACTCGGAACAAGTTAAGAAATTGCAAGAATTCTTGAATGAGGAAATGAACGCTGATTTGCCGTTGACCGGTTTCTATGGTCCGCTTACCTACAATGCTCTTAGTGCTTTTCAAGAGAAATATCCCGGTGAGATTCTCGCTCCATGGGGTCTGAAGAGGTCAACGGGTATCGCATATCAGACAACTCTGCGTTGGATAAACATGTTGGGATGTCCGGCGCTCGCGCTTCAGATACCGCCCCTTGTCGCGTGGTCCGATAATCCGAACGCTCCCGCCATTATTGCCACGGTTAGCCGACATCCGACTCAAAATAAAATTCCTCCGGTCAAATTGGATGATAACGACATCCGTAATAATCTTGACAATACCGACGATACCATAACAGATCCACCCGAGCCGCCGACAGATGGATTTATTGACCTGTTTAAAAATATTTTTAAACAAAGGCGTATTTTCCAGACTGTGGGGCTCTTTAGAAGATAGTCAGATTCAAGTACAATCAGAGAGATGAGAAAGAGACTTAGAAATCTCATAGGTATCGCTTTTCTGACGGTTGTTATCTTTGGCTTAATATTCTCTGTTAAACCCCTTATCGTTAAAAGTCGAGATCTCTTATCGGCGGTTATTGCATCTGTCTTGATTGATCTTACTAATGTAAAGCGTCTTTCGCGAAACGTATCTCCGCTCGAAGTTAATCCGACTCTTACAGCCATAGCTCAAATGAAGGCCAACGATATGGCGCAGAGGAGTTACTTTGCTCACACCAGTCCCGAAGGCAAATCTCCCTGGTACTGGTTCAGAGAAGGTGGTTACTCTTTCCGATATGCTGGCGAGA
>MHWZ01000016.1:10175-18418 GCA_001825475.1 Candidatus Zambryskibacteria bacterium RIFOXYD2_FULL_43_10
ACGATCGATTCACCGAAATCGGCATTGCCATAGCGCCCGGTTTTTATAAAGGACGGGAGAGTGTATTTGTTGTCCAATTTTTTGGTCATCCAGCAGATTAAGCAAGAACGGTTCTTGCTTAATTAATTATCCACAATTTACACACAGCTTAACCCCAGATTAGTAAACAAAATTAGTTTTTTGTTTCTTGCACTTCATACTACACTTGGCACTAACACACGTCTGGCGCTCATGGGAAGAGTAAAAGTCATTGTGATTAAAAATTAATTGAAAAAATTATTCATGAAAAGAATTTTATTAAGTTTAGGGATGATTGTCTTTATCGGGGCAGTAGTCGCCGGAGCCACTGGCGCCTTCTTCTCTGATACGGAAACTTCGTCGGGAAATACGTTCGCGGCTGGTGAATTAGATCTCAAAATTGACAGTGAATCTCACTTCAATCACGCAGTTTGTACTAATGCCGGAAATGGCAACCCTGGGTATCGCTGGATTCCAAATGGTGCGGATCCAACTCTCTTTGACACACAAGAAGAATACAACGTGCACAATGTCGCTAATCCTGACCTCTTCCCGCCAGTGGGCACCGCCTGCTCGGGAACATGGGCAGAAAGCGACCTCGTGCCAAACCAGCCACAGTGGCGGTTCTTCAACTTTGGCGATCTGAAACCGGGAGACGAGGGCGAGAATACCATCTCGCTCCATGTCTATGATAACGACGCATGGGGTCGTATGTTGGTTGGAAACGTAGTTAATGCAGATAACGACTGCACCGAACCAGAAGACGAAGCTATGGACGAAGGTTGTACCCAGGGGCCTGGTGAAGGCCTGACAGGTGGCGAACTTGGCGCAAATCTTACCTTCCACGCATGGCTTGACCAAGGTGCAATTCTTGGTTTCCAGTGTAACGATTCTGATAGCAACCCTGATGGCGCACGCTGTACTGATGATTCAACAGAAGGCGACAACATCTGGCAATGTACTACCGGCGATACGCCAACTCATCAACTTACTCCAGAGGAATACAGCAACTTGAATGATCAAGCACTTGTTTTGTTGCTCCAAGGTTCGTGTGACGAACCGTTGGTCATAGAGCCTGGTACCGTTGACGATACACCAAACCCAATTGACGAGACTCATAACATCTGGCCAGCACTTACCGGATATCGGGCTGTGATTAACGCGCAGTGCGCTGCAACTGACGCAAACGGCGATGGTCAGACATCATCTAATCCCGCAACTATTCCGTACGGAGTGTGTCAGGGTATTGCTGTTGACGGCCGCTTAGTGGGTTCAACAACCTACTACTTTGGTCTCGCGTGGGAGATTCTTGATACGGTTGGAAACATCATCCAAACGGACTCTTTGGTTGCTGATTTGATTTTCGAAGTCGAACAACATAGAAACAACCCAAATCCGTTCACTCCGTAATCTAGTCCTCTCTAGCCGTTCTCAGCCTCATTAAATTCTTAAGGTTCGACCTTAAGAAAAATGCCCAAGGTCGAACCTTGGAATGAGACTGGGCGGGCTGGATGGGAACCGGCATTAAAAATTTAACACTTAATTCATGCGACGCATAATACTCGGACTCATCACCATCATCGGCGCGGGAGCAGTAATAGTTTCAGGAGCCACAGGAGCTTTCTTCTCCGATACGGAAACATCTACTGGCAACACGTTTACTGCTGGTGCTATCGATTTGAAGATTGATAATGACTCCTACTACAACGGCAATCGGTGTACAAGTGTCGGTACTCCAGAAGCTCCGGAATGGGAATGGGTTGGTCAAGCACTATTTCCAGTTTCGGGAACATCTTGCAATACCAGTTTTCCCCTCTCCGACTTGGACGACGGACTCCTCTTCTTCAACTTCACCGACTTGAAGCCAGACGACGAGGGAGAAGACACTATTTCTATCCATGTACAAAATGATGCCTGGGCATGTATGGACCTAACCCTCACTTCAAATGATGACAAGTCATCTAACGAGCCAGAGCTCCTAGTAGACACTCTAGACAATCCACTCGACGCATGGGATGGAGAGCTGGCACAGAATCTCCAGTTCTTCTGGTGGGCTGACGACGGTGATAATGTTTACGAAACAAGCGAACAAGATTTATCTGGTGGCGTGAAGACCCTCTATAATCTCGCTACTTCAACTGGGGCATTCTCCATTGTGCTCGCTGATTCCCAAAGCAATGCTTGGGGTCTTACAGTAGGAACTCCGCTTCCGGCGAATGATACTGTGTATATCGCCAAAGCATGGTGTTTCGGCACATTGACAACTCCCGGTTTAGCACAAGATAGTTTTGGCAATGTTGGTCCTCAACAGCGTCCGAATAGTGTGCTCTGTGATGGCACTGCATTAGGTAACGGAACACAAACAGATGGTACCGAACTCACTCTTATGTTCAGAACCGAACAGGCGCGACATAACGAAGATTTCCTCTGCAATCCGCCTGAAGAGGAATCAGCAACACTTACAGTCAATAAAGCACTCCTAGTCTCAACTGGCGGTATTGACGTCACTGACTTCACACTCCACATTGTCGGCCCGAATGGTGACCAGATTGTAACTGATGAGATCCCCGTTCCAAATCTTCCGACCGGTTCCTACACTGTTTATGAGCAAATCACCGGTAATGTGGCTGGTAAGACATTCACAGTTAACTTTAGCGGTGTCTGTTCGAATAGTCCAAACGTAGGCACATCTTCTTCATTCTCCTTGAATCTAAATGACAATATCACCTGTGTTATCCAAAATGACGAAATAGGCGACGGCTTCGGAAGCTAATGCTTGACCTTAATAATGCGACACAATCTTGATGTTCACAACAATCACAAAAATTGTTGGGCGCGGAATCCTATTAGCGGGATTTTTTGCGCTTGTGGTAACCGCTTTGTATGCCAGGGGAGTCGAGCCAGGAGTAACGTTTGCCACCTACGGCATTGACCTCAAGATTGATAGTGAAGCAACTTATAATGGCGTTTCCGTACCTTCTGGAACATGGGAGTTAAAAAACTTAGTGCCCGGGGTAGATAAATTCTGGAACTTTGACGATATCAAACCGGGCGACTACGGCGAGAATACTATCAGCATGCATGTCAAAAAGACGGATGCTTGGCTTTGTCTTGATTTCTCCAATCTCACCAGTGCCGACAATGGCCAAAATGAGCCAGAGTCTCTGGAAGACCCAGATGGTGTTCTCAATGGTGAACTGGTGGACGGCATGGAATTCTTCGGATGGTTGGATGATGGTGATAATAAGTTTGAAAGAGGGGAAAAGCCCCTTTTTGGCACGACCACCCAGTCCGCCCTTGATGTTTTAGATGATAAAACTTATGTAATTGGTGATGCGGGGAATGGTAATTCGTGCAAGGTTAATCAAAGTCGTTACGTTGGAATCTACTGGTGCGCCGGTAATCTCTCCGTCAATCTCTCGACAAATGCAATTTCTTGTGACGGTTCAACTTTAGGCAATGAGACTCAAACCGATTCTATATCAGTAGATGTTTCCATTCGCGCCATGCCTTCAAAAGAGAATCCAAAGTTTCTCTGTGGCAAGGATAAGCCACCGCATGATGGAGACGACAACGATGATGAAGATGATGACGATGAGGATGATAATAGACCAAGAAGTCCTCGCGAGCCGAGAGAACCGCGCGATTTTAGAAATCCAAGAGAATTTAGAATATGAAAAAATTTCTAGCCAATACTCTATATGGTCTCTTCATTCTTCTTCTTGTTGGAGTGGCTTCTCTCTTCTTTGCCCCGCTTCTGCCGATAAAGGGAAATATTGAAATTAAAATCGTCAAGTCCGGTTCCATGGAACCTGCTATCAAAACAGGTAGCATTGTGGTAATTAAGCCCGCTTCTCTCTATGGCGTGGGAGATGTTATCACTTTTGGAGAAGACAGTCGTACTACTTATCCCACGACTCACCGTATTGTCTCCAAGAGCGAAGCGAACGGTGAGATCTTGTATCAAGTTAAAGGAGATATAAACGAAGAACCTGACCCAATGTCCGTCAGGGAGAGTGATGTCATAGGAAAGGTGATTTTCACTGTGCCGAATGCCGGTTATCTTCTTGATTTCGCCAGACAGCCGGTCGGCTTTATTCTCCTCATCACCTTTCCTGCGGCGCTCATTATTCTCAACGAGATTCTTGATATTGGAAAAGAAATTCGCAAAGTAATACGACGCAAAAAGAAAGTTTCAGTGGAGAGAGAAAAAATTTTCAAGCGCATTTATAGAATGGATGATATCTTGCGTCCGGTTTGTTTACAGGCTATTAAAAAGAAAAGTAACACCCCCTTTATTGTAAGCACTATAACCCTTTTTGCGGCCACAGGATTTATCTTGGCGAATCCTGGCGGCACAGTCTCATATTTCAACGATACTGAAATATCTGTTGGAAATTTACTTAATGCCGGCTCACTTGATTTTAGTGTAGCACTAGCTCCAAATGAATCGCCCAATATTAAACTCATTCCCGGAGAATCTGCAATTACTATCATACCGTCGGTTACAGGAGGATCAGGGGATTTTCTATTAGCTTATAAAGTTCGTATTGAACAAATAGGAGGAACATCTCCCGCTCTCTGCAACGCCATAGATCTACTTGCAAGCTCGACTCCCTTTACTTACTCGAACAAACTCATGATGTTTTCGTATGGCACAACAACTAGTCTTGGTCCGTTATCTCTTAGTCTAAGTTTACCATCAGGTTCAGACTTTGCCTCAACTGACACGTGTTTGATTGATGTTGTTTATTCCGGATGGGTAGATGGAAAAACAGAGGGGATTGAGTATCACGATGTAGAGAGAGTATCACTTTCAATTTCTGATCCACCGGCGGGAAGTACTCCTGTGCCTGAAGTTGTCGTCCCAGATATTGTGAGTGTTATGACGGAATTAGAATTAGAATTGGAATTGGAATCAGATGAAGGCTCCACTACTCCTGAAATTATTTCTGAAACTGCACCTGACATAGTTACCGAAACAGAAACCGAACAGGAGCAATCGGTAGAAGAGATAGCATCCACGACTGAACCGGTGATCGAGGAAACTGTGCCAAAAGAATCGGAAACTCCAGTCGCACCTGTTGTCGCGGCGGACTCGACAATCTTGCCGCCTGTGATAGAAGAAACTCCGGCTGTTGTAGAGGAAACACCAGTAGTAATTGAAACTCCGACAGAGCCAGTGCCCGCAGAACCAGCTCCTGTAGTTGAACCTACTCCTTCAACCGAATAATGATATGAAAAACTTTCTTGGTTATGCAAGAACGGTTCTTGCTTAATACTCCATAAAGTTGGCGATCTGGTTCAGCATGTGATCAGACACATGGCGACTAAGGAAAAGTGGACAGGCTTAAAATGTTGTTATTTTTCCTCAGTGTGATAATATAGCAATATGGCTAAATTAGTGAATTGGCATGATTTTGAGGCTAAGATTAGGGGTAAAAAAATACCTGTGTTTTCATCGTTAGACATTAAGCGGTTGTTTAAGGTAAGTAAAGTTGCAGCTGATTTCTTATTACATCGATACTCTAAAAAAAATTACATTACTCGTATAAAGAGAGGTTTATATATCCTGCCCGATATTTTTCTACCTGAACTATTTATAGCTAACAAGCTTTACGAGCCATCTTATATATCTTTAGAAACGGCTCTGTCTTATTGGGGAGTAATACCGGAGACTGTTTATGAAGTTAAGTCAATTACCCCGCAAGCAACAAAACGATTTGAAACTATGGGTAAAGTTTTTTCTTACACAAAGATAAAGAGGGAAGCTTTTTCCGGATACAAACTTGAGAAACAAAAAGAACTTGGTTTTTATATTGCCGACGCAGAAAAAGCTTTTGTCGATTTAAATTATATTCGGATGCTCAAGAATCTGAAACCAATTTCAAGATTTGATAAACAAAAAATTAACTTTGCAAAAACGATGAAATATACATCTTTATTTAATAACCCCAGACTATTCGCTATAATTACAAGGACACTAAAATGATTACTAGAGAAAATCTAGAAAAATTGGCCACACAGTATCAGATGGGAGTCTTTCCAAATATCGTTAGAGAGTATTTTCAGCATTTTTTTTTGAGCGAGTTATATAAATTGTTGGATTCTGAAAAAGTTTTATTCAAAGGGGGAACAGCTCTTCGGATTATATACAACAGTCCGCGTTTTTCTGAAGACCTGGATTTCTCTGTTTTTGGGGTGGAAAATGTTAAACATTATGTTGAATCCTTTTTTATTAAAGTTTTGCACGAGATAGAAAAATCTGGCGTAAAAGTTGAGTTGGGAGAAAAAGTCGGTTCTACAAGTGGAGGATACTTTGGTTTAGCTACTTTTAAAATAATGGACTACTCTCCAGTTGCGGTCGAAATCAATGTCTCCTCAAGAAATGGAAAAGTGGTCAATGGAGAAGCCGATAGTGTCACAAATAATTTTGTGCCTACATATACCGTCATACATTTGCCTCAGAGTGAACTGGTGGAGGAGAAAATCTTTGGAGCTCTGGTAGAAAGAAAGAAACCCCGTGATTTTTATGATCTTTATTTTATGTTACGTAGTAGAATGCTTTCGGCCGACCACAAGAATCGCCTTGGTAAGCTTCAAAAAATGATTCTTAACGAAATCTCAAAAACTGATTTTAAAAGTGAACTCAGTGCATTTCTTCCCGCTGACCAGCAAGCTGTTGCACGCGATTTTCAAAGAGCTCTTAGAAACGAGATGGAAAGGCAACTATCTTCAATTTAGGATGGGATAAAACAGACGTTTTGGGGTCTTCTGCAGGAAACTAAAACTAACCCCTGTTAATTAATAGAACAATAACTCAACGCTGTCCCACCAGCCGTTGCCGTTTAAGTCGTGTTTGATTGAGTCCGTTTTCACACAAGTCCCGACGGTTGCTTCATCTTCAAAACAAAATCTCATGCCGAGTACTTTTATATCATTTATATCATTTTCGTTTCTAGTGAAATAAAGCATTGCTACCGCCGGTCCATCTGTGTACATAATAATCTGTCGTTCATCTGATTGAATGTGTTTAAACTCGCTCAACTTCAGATTGCCGGCGAAAGAATAGACGCTGTCCATCAAAGTAAAACATTCCTTTTCTTTCAATGGGTCATTGCAAGTTGCGGAAATTTGGTGCGAAAGACTGCGGATACCGGCAAGATCGTGATTTTTGGCGAAATTTAAATAATTCTGGAAAATAGTCCAGGCTTCGGCTTTAAGTGGATCGGAAACAGCCAATGGGATAGTGGTATCGATAGGTTCCGTATTTTTGAAAATGTTTTCCCATCCAAAACCTTGATATCCGAGTAAAAAAACCACACTAATAGCCAGAAGGGGGATTAGGATGCCGTTTTGTTTTGTCATACATTGATTATACCAAAGTCTGTATGATAGAATAAGTCGTAATGATTGTTTTTGACCGTGTTTCAAAAATTTATCCGGATAATTCCGTGGCTCTCGATGAGGTGACGCTCTCGATTGAGCCGAGAGAATTTGTCTCCATTGTTGGGCCGTCCGGCGCGGGCAAAACCACGCTTCTGAAACTTTTTCTCGCTGAAGAAAAACCAACCGATGGTGCAGTTTATTACGAATCCACTAATATTCATAAGTTTAATAAAAAAGAGACTGACGCCTTTCGCAGGAAAGTCGGCATGGTTTTTCAAGATTTCCGCTTACTTCCGAATAAGACCGTATACGAAAACATCGCCTTTACCATGGAGGCGGCCGGTCGAACAGATGAAGAAATAGAATCAGATGTGCCGCATGTGCTTGAATTGGTGGATTTGACGCCAAAGGTTTGGAATTTTCCGCGAGAGCTCTCGGGCGGGGAGAAACAACGCGTAGCCATTGCTCGCGCCCTAGTCAATGAACCGGACGTTATTATCGCGGATGAACCAACCGGCAATCTTGATCCAGCCAATACTTACGATATTGTTCAGATATTGAAAAAGATTAATGACCTGGGCACCACCGTGTTACTGGCCACACATAATAAAGGTATAATTGATCTGTTGAAACGACGGGTGGTGGCTATGGAACGTGGTAGGATTGTTCGTGACGATCGGTCCGGCAAATATTTTGTATAGTTCGATGGTTCGATAAACTCACCATAAATAAACTCACTATAAATGAGCAAGAGGCAAATGTTTTGGATTAAATTAAAAAGAATTCTACGCACCGGCTTTTTCAATTTCTGGAGAGATACCACGGTGACGCTGGCC
>MHWZ01000016.1:18441-19391 GCA_001825475.1 Candidatus Zambryskibacteria bacterium RIFOXYD2_FULL_43_10
CTGGAGAGATACCACGGTGACGCTGGCCTCCGTCTTGGTGATGATGGTTACCCTTCTGGTTATCGGCTTGATTTCTTTTGCCAGCGCTATTCTTGATACCACTCTCGCCGAATTACAGAATAAAATTGATATTAATGTCACCTTTATCACTTCGGCCAAAGAAGAAGATATTTTAAATATTAAACACAGCCTAGAATCTTTGCCGGAAGTTCTTTTGGTCACTTATGTTTCGCGCGATGAGGCGCTTGCTCTCTTTAAAGAAAGACATTCAAACGATCAGGCCATTCTCTCGGCTCTTGATGAACTAGGCGAAAATCCTTTGGGAGGAGTTTTAAATATCAAGGCGAGAACCCCTTCGCAATATGCTTCTGTCGCCGAATTTCTAGAGGGCGGCAATGTGATTTCCTCTGCCGGCCCCCCCATCATTGACCGGGTAAACTATTTTCAAAACAAGGCGGCGATTGATAAGCTGACCAAGGTAATTGCGTCAGCCGATTGGCTCGGTTTCGTGGCCATGTTTTTCCTTGCTGCCGTATCTGTCTTGATTGCTTTCAACACTATTCGTCTGACGATCTATCTCGCTCGAGACGAAATAAGCGTTATGCGCTTAGTTGGCGCCTCCACCACTTATATTCGAGGACCCTTCGCGGTAGTGGGTATTATTTACGGAGTAGTGGCGGGTATTCTGACTCTGATTCTTCTTTTGCCTATCACTTACTGGCTGGGCGGCGCTACCGCGAACTTTTTTGTCGGCTTCAACATTTTTTCTTATTATCTTCGTCACTTTTTGGAATTCGCCTTTATTATCATAGCTTCCGGCATATTCATCGGCGCGCTTTCAAGTATCCTTGCCATTCGGAAGTATCTTAAAGTATAATTAGAGATACGAAATCATAATTTAGAATAATATGAATAACACATTAGTTACAGTCGCTGTTGTTGTCGTTTTG
>MHWZ01000016.1:19425-21410 GCA_001825475.1 Candidatus Zambryskibacteria bacterium RIFOXYD2_FULL_43_10
GAGTGGCGCCAGTCGATAACCTTAATCTTGATCCTACAGTACAAGTTGATACCACCATGCCTGTTCCGGGAAGCGAGGTGGAAGAGACTCTGGTGGTGAAAGAATTCAGCGTTGATGCCGCTCCTTTCTCCTTCACACCTTTAACCATGACGGTGAATAAGGGCGATACAGTGGAGATTACCGTGAAAAATGTCAAAGGCACTCACGACTTGAAAATTGACGAGTTTAACGCTGCCACTCGCACGCTTAATGCCGGAGAAACACAAACAATTTCTTTCGTGGCGGATAAAGTTGGCACCTTTGAGTACTATTGTTCGGTTGGCAATCACCGCGCCATGGGTATGGTTGGAAGTTTTATTGTCCGTTGATTCGTGTCGTCGTTTAAGATGGACGTAAAAGCAATTACCTTCAAATCCGCGCCGGAATACAAACATCTGGAAAATGCCCCCGTGGCATTTTTTTGCGCGGAATACGCCTTAGACGAAGAGTCGTCTTCAGTAATGTACGCAGGCGGTCTGGGTGTGCTCGCGGGCGACTTCATCCTTGAATCAGCCGATGAAGGTCTGCCCTTCGTGGCTCTTGGACTATGGTATGGTTCTCATGTTTCCAAAGACTTTTCAATTGTTAACAGAAATGGCATACCTATCGTGATAGAAGCGCCATGCGGGGAAGAAATTATTAAGGCCCATGTTCGGGCTAAATGTTTTGGCAAGAGTACCTATCTTCTTCTTTTAGATACTAATGTCCCCGAGAATTCGCCAGAAAATAAAGCGGTGACTAATCGTCTTTACGATTCAAATTCTCAAACTCGCATGAAGCAAGAGATACTGCTTGGTATTGGGGGAGTGAGACTCCTTTCCGAACTGGGCATTACACCGAGCGTCTATCATCTCAACGAGGGCCATACCGCCTTTGCGGCTTTTGAATTGCTTGTTCGTAATATTATCGCCAGCGGGTCAAAAGATATAAAAACAGCCGTAGCTTCAGTCAAGGAAAAAATTGTGGCGACGAAACATACCATTTTCTCTTTAGCCGGCTCAAGTCTGAACGAGGAAGAGTTTGGAACGCTTGTCGAATCATATTGCCGGCAAAATAATATTGCCGTAAGCGATATGTTTAAACTCGGAGAAAATAGAAACACACCGAAAATTTTTTCAACAACTCAATTTCTATTGAATTGCGCCGGAAAACAAAATGGGGTAAGCATTTTGCATACCGTGTTCGAAAAACTTGCTCACCCTGATAGTACCCTTTTTCCCATTACGAACGGTATCTTCACCAAACGTTGGCAGGCAGGGGCCTGGTATATGGATCCGAAGGACAAAATTTCATCCGCCGATGAAACTATTTGGAAAATCAAACGAGAGCTGCGGGAGCAGCTTGTAAACTTCGTTGCAACCAAAACCGGAGTGATACTTGACCCGGACGCTTGCACTATCGTCTGGTCTCGGCGCTTTGCTCGATACAAACGTCCCGAATTGCTTTTCTCCGATCTGTCGCGTTTGGAACGAATTTGTTCAAACAACCTTAAGGCGCAATTTATAATTTCCGGTCAGGCGCACGAATCGGATATAGAAGGGCAGGAGACGATAGAAAAAATCAAGACCATAGTTAAAAATCCCATCTTTGACAATCAAATTGTTTATCTTGAAAATTATTCAATGGCTATGGCAAAAGAATTGATTCTGGGGGCGGATGTTTGGCTCAATACTCCCGAAAGGGGTTTTGAAGCGTGCGGCACAAGCGGCATGAAAGCCGGTTTAAACGGAGCGCTCCAAGTAAGCACCTCCGATGGCTGGATAGATGAGGTGAATTGGTCCAATATCGGGTTTATCTTGCCGGGCGACGACACTGCCAATGCAATCTATGATGTTCTTGAGAAAGAAATTATCCCACTTTTTTATAAAAGAGGATCATCTAAATTACCTCTTGAATGGGTCAAACGCATGCGCGCTACGCAAAACATTGTGGAATCCGGTTTTACC
>MHWZ01000016.1:21516-22741 GCA_001825475.1 Candidatus Zambryskibacteria bacterium RIFOXYD2_FULL_43_10
GGGACATGATGCTCGAGTGATTATTCCCAAATATCTCTCAATTGATGAAAACGTATACAAATTAAAACTGGAGTATAAAAGTCTAGAAGTGCCTACAGAAAATGACAACGAACCGTCTCATCTTGTCTGTAATATTAAGCGCTATGATCCTAAAAGAGAAGATATTGATCCCGCGACAACTTATTTTTTGGAAAACCAGGAATACTACGAACAAAGAGCCAATATTTACGGCTACGCCGATGACGCGATTCGCTGGACTCTTCTTTGTCGTGGGACTTTAGAATTCATCCGCTTACATCCCGACTGGGTACCGGATATTATCGTTTCCTCCGATTGGCAAACTGGACTGCTTGCTAATTTTCTCAAAACCACTTACAAAAACGACGCGATACTTTCAAAGATAGCTTCAGTTTTTACCATTCATAATCTTTATTATCAAGCAATGTTTGATCATAAATTCGTCTCGGAAATGGATTTTGATGACGGTCATTCACTAATACCGGCGTTCAACTCTCCTCGGCTTGAACATATAAATTGTATGCGAAGAGGGATTATTTATTCGGATGTCATCAACACCGTTTCGCCAACTTATGCCAAAGAAATTATGACCGGGGAATATGGCGAGCTTCTTGACGATCTTTTGCGCGAACGGCGCGCGGTTTTATCCGGGATACTCAATGGCATCGACTATGATCTGTGGAATCCAGAAACTAATACCAATATCGAATCAACTTACAATTCCAAGCGTCTTGATCTGCGGATTAAAAACAGAGTCGCCCTGCAGGAACGTTTCAGATTACCTATTGATAAAAACGCTTTTATCATCAGTATCGTTGGCCGTCTCACTAAACAAAAAGGACTCGATATGTTTTATCACATTTTGGAAACACTTTTAATGGAACTTCCTATCCAGCTTATCGTCGTCGGAGAAGGAGAGGGAGAATTCATGAGCTTTTTCCACGACCTTGAGAGTAAATATAAAGATAAGGTGGCAACTCATCTCAAATTTGATAATGTCCTGCCTCATTTAGTTTTTGCCGGGGCTGACGTGGTACTTTTACCATCGCGTTTTGAGCCGTGCGGACTTATTCAAATGGAAGCAATGAGAATGGGTACGATACCGATAGTGAGAAAGACCGGTGGGCTGGCCGATAGTGTTGAAGATTATAATCCTAATAATGAAACTGGGACCGGATTCACTTTTGAACGATTTGATTCATCGGCC
>MHWZ01000017.1:0-5685 GCA_001825475.1 Candidatus Zambryskibacteria bacterium RIFOXYD2_FULL_43_10
TTTTAACGACATAACGTCAGATTATCATAAACACGAGAGATTCTTATCGCATCGCAATTATTGCAAACTGCATAAAATATTTATCCAAATCTTGGAGAGTCGTTTTGTACTCCGTTCCGCCGAGTACCGCATCGACAAAAAGTTCTTTGACTCTATTTATCTCAGGCTTGCGCTTGCTCCAACGCGCATCTTTTTGGGTAAGATCAAAAAGTTCCATGGCTCGTATGACTGCTCCCCAAAAAGAATTCTCATCTTTACCTTGCCACTTTGCCGCCCGACCAACTTCACTACCAATATTCCCGAACTGCTGGGCAAACGATAGAGCCTGCCATCTTTCTTTTGAAACCGGTGTCCTATTAACATCTCTGTACTGTTCATGAGCCAGATTTTCTAACTCACTTCTAGTGATTCTATCTTTAACGATTCTGGTCTCCATGTAATGAGTCTATCATATTTTGTCACATACCCATGCTCAAAAAAATTGGTTATTGATGGTTAATTTTCCAGCCATTGACAATATAGTATTAATTATGCTACGATTGATAGCAGAATGACGCACATAACGTAGCGTCAAAGAACTTTGGGGGATTATGCAGAATCAGAATAGCTTGGGTGAGCTTATCACCCTAACCCTAATCATCGTAATTATGCTTGGAGGCCTAACGATGATGGTGGGTGGGCCGTCTCTTACGAGACGATTGTATCGGTGGCTCTTCCAAAATCTTGTTCTTGCTCCTCTGTCCTGGGGGGTGAGTCAGGTTTGGAACGGGATTGAATTGTTCCTCCGATGGTGCGGACAGCAGCTCTGGCACTTACTATTATGGCTCGGCCAACAAATCGGCCAACTGCTATGGTGGGGTGTCGGACAGACCGTCCGCATTATCGGAGTGTTACTCCTAGCGTTTGGACGAGGCATTCGCTGGGCTTGGGTCAGGCTAATCACCTGACCCTTTTTCTTTTTGTATTTATTTTCAAAAAGATTTTGTGTGGACTAGTACAATCAATTAACAGAGGAAAAGTCTCAAATGTGCTGGACTAGTACACATCATTGAAAACTTATCTTTAAATTGTTATACTTACTTTGGTGTTTGGAGGGCCTTGCCCTGTCACGGCTGTTCCAAGCTGTAGCCAAGCACCGATAAAGAACGCCGCTCACAAGCGGTGTTTTTTAGTCTTTTTGTTCAATCATTTTCAGGGTCACCACTATGTAAAACTCGCTTACTCTTGTCTTTATCAATGCCCCAGAATGGAATTACACTCCAGAAATGTTTCTCGCCCCCTAGTACCTCTTTTACAATAACCTTAACACGTACATTATTCAGTACTGCCATAAACTCATAGAAAGTAACGTTCTTTAAACTTCGCTTCCACCTACTATTAGTTTTTTGCGTCTCGAAGCATTGTGTATTCCAGATGCCTTGTACAGTTTTTGATAACTTCAATACTTCTGGCGCAAGGTGTACAAGTTTGAGACGTGAGTATTGATCTTCACGTGGTCTAGCAACTTCATCTGACTTAAACTTCAAATGCCTAATGCCCTTTGCATTGAAAGCGACTTTACTTTGGAAATATGGGCAATGAACTGAACCTATATTAGAATAAAAAACTTCAGCTTTTTCTCTAACCGCCTCAAAATCAATACTATCTTTAAAGTTAAATTTTCCCATCAGGTGTTATTCTACATTAATACTGAAGTGGGTCTAATAATACAAACAAAAACTCTGAAATAAAAGATTGTGAAAATTATTTCGCTTTGCGGCCTAGGTTATAAACTTTGCGTTTGATGCGCTCACGACGGCCGGTACTGCCGAAGTGTTTAAGATAACCGAACTTACGCACATAGATCGGTCCGAATCCGGCAAACCATAAAATTCCTTTCTTCAACTCGTTGGTGGTATCACCGAAGATGAGTCTTTGTATAAATGGTACAGTGTCGGAAGTAACGAACATGGTGGCGCTTCTGCCCTTCAAAAGCTTTTTCCAAGAAAACTCGCCTGTAAATTTGAAGGCAAATTCCGGTATCCATGTTCTGTCAAAAAGACCTTTTAATACAGCCGGCATAGTGGACCACCATGACGGATAGAAAATGACAAAGTGATCGCACCAGCGCACGTTATTTTGAAAAGTAACGAGGTCGGGTTCAAGTTCTTGTTTCAGTCTGTATCCGTGATGCAGAACCGGATCAAATTGCATCTCCTCAATATTTACACGACGCACTTCATGCATAGATTCCTCCGCCCCTCTTTGATATTCATCTGCCAAAGTACAATTGAAACTGTCTCTGTCCGGATGACCGACTAAAATAAAAATCTTTTTCTTCTTATTTTCGAATATAGACATTCTATTTCATTAATCTCTGCAATTCGGCCTGGTGTTCGCGCATCACAACCATAGTGGCGGCCATTTCGCTTTGACCATTTTTTACTCTCTTTTGCACTTCATCGCCAATTTTTTTGAAAAATTCCGGATATTTCTCCATGAGTCCAAGGATAAGATCGCGTTCTTTTTCCGGTACATCTTTCATCTTCGCCTTCATAGCTTGGCGAAGAAAGAAGTCTTTAAATTTTCCCATGTCCAGTATTTTACCAATTTTTATAACACTCCGCCATTTAAATAAACACGTTTCTTATTCTATTTCACAAAGCGCTTTCAGCGCCGCGAGATCAGATTCCGATAAAACTCTTGCATTGCCCTCGTTTAGCTTGTACATCATAGCGTTACGGGCATCAACATGCTCCAGGCCGAGAGCGTGTCCAAATTCGTGCGCCAGCACCCGCACCAATTTGTCCCGATTGCCAAACTCATAGACATTAATTTCCCGCACCCCCTCGGCACTATGATAGATTCCCCCAACAAACGTTTCGCCGCGCAGAACGCCAATGGTATTGTAAGCCTCTACGTTCAAATTAAGCGACTTGATCAAACGATTGAGCGACTCAACGAGCTTATTAATTTCCCTTACCATTTCATTAAGTTGCGTCTCAAAAATTTTTAACTCTGCCATTTCCTTCTCAAGTTCAACCCTTTCTACTTCCAGTTGATTGAACTGTTCTCGAGAAGTTCTCTTTCCTCTATTCCAAGATTCAACCTGTTTTTGATAAGCGGCGTTTCTTTCATCAAATACCTCAATACGCGTATCATAAACACTTTTGGCCCCGCCGTATTCCGTTTTCAGATTAATATATTTCGCTCGCATTGCCTGATATGCAAGTTCGTCTTTAGCCACAATATTTTCCAGACCGGATAAGGTGCCTGTTGTTTCTTGGCGATAATCATAGATGAGATTCACCGCCAGTTCGCCGCTTTCTGGTTCATAAACAAAAAGTTCTTTTCCAATCGGTTTTTCCCAAATGGCTTCAGCTTCGACAAGCGCGCTTAAAAAGGTTCGATATGATATGCCAAACTTTCTATCGAAAGTGCCAATGTTGTAGGTTATTGGTTCTACACATGCTGGAAGAATTTGTTCCGGTCTCAGATAATTCCACACAACAAAAGCTGTGGCAAAAATTAAAACAGCGGACACTATACTTCTGAAACCCATACGACTATTTTACTAGATTTTTCAATTCGTTATGGCGAAAGCAGGATCGAGTGTGGTCGTTTACCATGCCGATCGCCTGCATGTGCGCATAGACTACAGTAGGACCAAGAAATTTGAAACCACGTTTTTTCAAATCACCGGCCAAAGCTATTGATTCTTCAGTAACAGCGGGCAAATCTTTCGAGTTTATACGCCCGCCATCAATCGGTCTCCCCTCTACGAAACTCCACATATATTTACTAAAGGTACCAAATTCTTTTTGTATTTCTAGAAACCTTTTAGCATTATTGATAGCGGCTTCTATTTTAAATCGATTTCTGACAATATTAGGGTTCTTAAGAAGTTTCTCAACATCTCGAGCGCCAAACCGCGCCACCAAGCGCGGTTCAAAATTAGCAAAAACCTTCCGATAACTATCTCTCTTCTTCAAGATCGTAAGCCAAGAGAGTCCGGCTTGCGCACTTTCAAGAACGAGAAACTCAAAAATTTTCCTGTCGTTTTTGACCGGTTTACCCCACTCCTTATCGTGGTATCTCGCCATTAAAGAATTGCCCTTGGGCCACGAGCAATCCTTCACGAAATTATTTCTTATTATCTGTCTTCTTGTTCTTACCAGAAAGAATACGATACATGCCGGTGCCACAAACGGGACACTTGCCCTTAGCGGCTGGACGACCTGGTTTGATCTCAACCTTCTTCACTTCCTTCATTTCACGCTTCGTCTTGCACTTTACACAATATCCAATTACTTTTTCGTCCATAAATTATGTTAAATGATTAAATGTCGGACCAACCGCTATTATATCATGAAAAAAGCCCCGCGCCACGACCTGTGAAGATCGATTGGCGCGGGGCTTAAAGAGGGGATGGAAAAACCGAGTTAAGACGCGCCCGCATCCTCCAGCAAAGCCACTAGTCCCATAACTGAAAATGGCTTTGCCAAAAAGGTGGCGCCGTACTTGGCGCGCATCTCCTCCAACTCTTCTTGTGAGGCTTGTATGCCACCTCCACTCATAAGAATAAAAGGAATGTCGCTAGTGCGGGGGTGGTTCCGAACATTAAGTAACAGGCCGATGCCGTTCAGTTTTGGCATATTGTAGTCCGAGACAACAAGATCAACCTGCTGGCAATTCAGAATTTTCCACGCCTCTTCGCCATCACCAGCCATCATGACATCATAACGGCCGTCGTCTAGTATGGTTGCGATCGACACTAAGACACTCTCAGTATCATCCACAACCAACACTCTCGTTTTAACTTTAGCCATACGGCCTCCTTTTTGTTTAATAACTGTTTGTCTGCCATTAAACTACCACGATTAAGTGTACAAGTCAACCTAGCCATGATCATTGACTTATTTATTGTAAGATACATAGTGATAGGCAGAATGTTGGGGTATTTTTTATGAAAGGGAGGCGAAATGAACACAAGTTGGGAATGGGCAAAAGAATTTCCACCCGCGAGCGAAGAAGCAATCAGAGGCTTCGCGGCAAGTATTGGAGACAATAACCCGATTCATCACGACAACATAGCTGCCATCAATGGCGGATTACGCAAGATTGTCGCTCCTGGTCTCATGGTGATGGGATTTCTATCGGCGGCCATAGCTGAAGAAATTCCTGGCGTAATGATTTCGGAGATTAATAGACTGCAGTTCAAACGTCCGTTGTACCCGGGTGTGTCACCCACCGTACTTTGTGCCAGAGAACACGAGCATGGACGCCTCGTGCAATTACGTTTTGAAATCCGCGATAACGGTGAAGGTGTGATTGCTCGGGGGTCATGCACCCTAGTTCTCCCACCAGAGTCATCTTAGTACATGTGTTGTTCTGGGCGGCCTTCTCATAAGGCCGCCCAGTTTGTATTTTATTAAATTTTATAAAACAAAGGCGGCGCGATTTATTCGCGCCGCCTAGTCAAACGACAACACCGGATGTTAGCTTGCCTTAGCAAGCATCGCAGGGTGAATCCGAATCATTTCATCTGCATCGGGCAAACTTTTGATGGCCATCAAAAGTTTGCCCAGTTGATCTGCCTCATATATCTCAGGCACCCCCACACAGACCCTTAGGAATCCACTGTCTTCCAAATGTACCTGAATCGCCCAATCCGGACCGTAGGTTGAGCGAGTGACCGATGTGGAC
>MHWZ01000017.1:5763-6880 GCA_001825475.1 Candidatus Zambryskibacteria bacterium RIFOXYD2_FULL_43_10
TTCCACAGAGGTTCATATTCCAGAAAATACATCTTGAGAAGACTCCTTGACCACCCCTTCTTTATGAGCGCCTCGCAGATCGGGTCGAGGGTCGGATCATCTCTACCTATGGATTGAGCACATGCTTCGAGCGTATATTCACCATATCCCCTGTACTTGTAAGAGATTGCGATCATATCTTCCGCTTTTACGATACGCCATGGCGTGCCATAGTTATCTACACAGACCAGGTACTGACCACGATCCTGCCGCTCCGCGATCATAACAAAGCTATGATCACAAAAATGCTTATTAACCGTTTTAACTTTAACCCTAAATTCCATCATCAAAGACCTCCTTCATAAGATGGTTGATTTCGTTCTATCTGAAAACGTAATATCATAAAATCAGGCAATTCACAAACTACCAAATTCAGAATTGTGGACCCTACAGGACTTGAACCTGCTACCTCCTCATTGCAAATGAGGCGCTCTAGCCAGATGAGCTAAGGGCCCTACACTAGCTATTAGCTTCTAGGTTTTAGCTGCTAGCTTTAGATCTAATACAATACATCAAAAAAATAATTCGTGCTATATTTGCTCTGTATTTTAGAAGCTAGAACCTAACAGCTATAAGCTAAAAGCTTCAAAAAGGGCCTATGGTATAGTAGTAACACGCGTCCATGGCATGGACGAGTCGCGAGTGCGATTCTCGCTAGGTCCACAATTCCGAATTTGAAGAATGATTAACACAAGCAGTCTCTCACATTTGGTTGCCACGCTTCTATCCATTACAGCTCTGGCCGTGTTGGTTGTCCGCGCCGCAACCTATGCTACAGCAATACACGTGGTGTCATTTGTCATATTCGGAGTGGCGCTTATCTTGCTTTATCTCGCGAGCACTATCTACCACTTTATTCCTCACGAACACCCACGCAAAGATTTTTTCAAAATACTCGATCGCTCAATGATCTACGTGCTGATCGCCGGTTCTTATACCCCGATTGCGCTTCTCGTTCTCCCGCCAGCGTGGGGCTGGAGTATCTTTGGCGCGATTTGGGGACTCGCGTTAATTGGCATATTTTTAAAAATTTTTCGCGTGCGGATACCGAGATGGTTACCAACATTTATGTATCTTC
>MHWZ01000017.1:6888-7471 GCA_001825475.1 Candidatus Zambryskibacteria bacterium RIFOXYD2_FULL_43_10
TTGTACCACTCCGCACGCTCATTCCCGCAACGGGAATATTTTGGCTTGCGACAGGCGGCGTACTCTACACAATCGGCACATTATTTTTTGCCCTTTCTTCTCATAAAAACTACCAACCGAAGTATCACTGGTTTACATTCCACGATGCCTTTCATGTGCTAGCTATGGGTGGCAGTATAAGCCATTTCTGGTTTATGTTTCATTTCATCTTACCATAATTTAAATCGTCATTGACATGCAGTTGCCTTGAGGCCAGTATATTGTCCAGACTTGACCGAATTGTTGGGATAGAAAGGAGCATGATAATGCCGAAAAAATATGAGCAAACAGAGATGGGAAGAATTATTCGGGCACGTAGAAAAGAACTCGGCCTCACGCTTGAAAGGTGCGCCGAGAAATTGGGTTTCGGTTCTAGACAGGCAATAAGTCAAATGGAGTTGGGATTAAATCGGTTCGGCAATAATCAAAGACTCGAATGTCTCGCCCAATTTCTCGGGCTCAATATCGATAGTCTACAGGCCATTAGGCCAAAGAGGAGACTGTGTCAGAAGAAAAAAGAAACTCCGTTGGGCGACTTCCTGAC
>MHWZ01000017.1:7531-9296 GCA_001825475.1 Candidatus Zambryskibacteria bacterium RIFOXYD2_FULL_43_10
CTGAATAAGATTGCCGGAGCGCTCGAATGCGAAATTCCAAAAAAACTCGTCCCAAAGACGAAACATGGACGATCGAGAAAGAGGGCTGTGCTAGATCTCGCTATGTGACTAGCAATTAGTGGACCAGTCAGGTTCTTGAGGGCCCGCAACTCCTTCGGAGTTGCGGGCCCCTTTTGTTTCTCTATCATATCGCGAGCTTAATGATATGGTCAACGAAATCGCGGGAACGCCAACCGGTAGCGCAAAGCGAATGGTACGTTAAGGAATCTTCATGAAGTTCTGGCGATATACTAGTTTTCAAGAGATAAATTTTCTTTTTTGGAGTGATAATAAAATCAGAGCTGGAGTAGTGAGAAAGTCCCAGCGCCCGATGCGCCTGTTTGGCTATTTGTTCAATCTGTTTGCCCACGCCCACTTCGCTTCGCTCGGACAAAGTGGGTAGAAGAGCATAGATTTTTTCTTCTCTGGCATCTTCTATGACGGTACAAGTGGCGTCTTTGCCTCTGATAAATTCCTCGACCAACACTCGCGGCGAAAAAGTAAGGGCTTTTTTAATAAATTCCTTAAGCTCATTAAAGGTATACGCCAAAGATACATCGTGAGAACGGCGAGCCGGCTTGACTATTATCGGCGGAAGATAGTTTCGAAAGATGTTAATCAGTCGATCTTCATTCAAAGAATCTTCAGTAAAAATCTCATAAGCGGGTGTGGGAAGATTGTGCCTTTGGTATAGGCGTTTGGCCATATCTTGATTCATGGTCAGAGCCGAAGCCACAGCGCTCGAACCAGTGAATGGAATCTGAAGTCCTTCAAGAACTCTCTGCACTTGACCGTCTTCTCCGTACACGCCATGAAGCGCATTCCAGACAACGTCAGCATATTGAAGAGCGCGATGCGGTTTATGTGCCAAACCCTCGCGATGCCATTCACCTCTTTTAGAAATAAAAATATCCAACGGTTCGTAAGTTTCCGGCATATCTCGTAAAGTAGCCAGAACATGTCCACCTGTCCGAAGAGAAGTATCATAATCATCGGACGGACCGCCACGCAACACAGCGACTCTAATCTTCGAAGAAAAAATCATATCTAGATTATATCCCAGCCTCGACTAGACATCGAGTCTAGGCGGGCCAAATCCTTTTCCACGTAACTTCCGATGATACTGGATAGCGAAACGGTGCGCTTCCAAATTAGCAAGTAAAATCGATTTGGTCAAAGCTCGGCTTTGACCATTACCTAGAATCTCGCGAGCTTTGTGTTTATCATCTTTAACCACAGATACCACATTTATATCCAAACCGGCCTTTCTCAACACTTCTTTGGTAACATTTATTTGTCCTCGGCCGCCATCTACCACAATAAGGTTCGGAAATTTCCACTCCAGATGGGCAAACCTTCTGGTAAGTATTTCTTTCAAGTTAGCGATGTCATCGTTGCCATCAAGTTGAATTTTAAATTTTCTATACTGGTTTTTATTTAATTCGCTATTTTCCACTACGGTCATCACTCCTACGGTATGCGTGCCAGAGATATGCGCGGTGTCATAGGCTTCGATTCTAAAGTTAGCTTCTAGGTCATGCTTCAAAAGTGCGACGTCTTGAATATGTCCCAGGGCAAAGATTTTTCTTTTGATTTTTTCCGCCTCTTCAAATTCGTGCTTTCCGGCAAACATCTTCATTTCTTTCTCAAGAGATTTTATAAGTTTGGATTTCTTCGCTTCAAAGAAAAGAGTGAGGTGTTTGATACTCTTTTGATATTCTTTTTT